>JAHJCW010000094.1 GCA_018812885.1 bacterium
AGACAATTTAGCGGCAATTCGCAATTGCCGATATTTTGGCAAAACGCCGCCCATCCAGCTATAGAAATTCTGTTTTGATGTTGTTTCGTATCCAATTTTGAAACCAACAGGTTTATTCTTTATATATGCTGTAAGTAAAAGATGTTTTGTATCCTTCAATCTGTTTTCGTATTCACTTTTAGAATATACAGCATCGAACTCAGGAATTTGTATTGATACGAGTAATGCATCTTCTAAACAATCTTCTTTGATTATTATTTTAAATTTTTTCATTAACGATGAATTGAAAATAAATACAAAATAAAAATGTTGAAACCATTTTTAATTAGTAACATAAAGTAATTTGCATACCTTTAAATGGTAGAAGTATTTTTACCGCTTATGAATATTCGTTTTATTATAATAATTTTGATTTTTATATCTGGTTTTGCATTGAGTCAAGATTCCTCTAAAAATTTTAATGAACAATTGGAGGAGCAGGATAAGGCAATAATAAATCTAAAAAATGAAATTACAAAGACTCATCGAGATATTCAAAATCAGCAAAACAAGGAGAAAAGCACAGCTAAGAGGATATCTTCTTTGGAAAAAGAAATGTCCTTAACCACACAATTAATAAATAAATTAAATCGTGTAGAAAGACATACAAGAAATCAGATTAGTAAATTAGAACAATTTATTCCTGAAAACGAAAGGTTGCTGGAAATATATCTAAATCGCTATGAAAAACGAGCAGTAGAGATATATAAAAAAGGGTCACCGACTTCGTTAGTCAAGTTATTGAGTTCATCATCATGGCGGCAGGCTGTTTACAGAGTTCGTTACATGGAAATAGTGTCGAATATTGAAAAAACAATGCAAGACAGTATCCAATTATTAATTGTTGATATCACAAACCAGAAAACTGATTTAAAGCATGCTTTAAGAAAAAATATTAGTACTAAAAATGATAAAGCAAAACAACAAGCATTACTTACAAAAAATAAAAAAATTACTCAGGGCGAATTGAAAAATATTCAACAAAACAAAAAAGAACTGGAGAAATACTTAGCCGAGAAACAGGAAGGGCTGAAACAATTAGAAGCTGTTCGACAAAAATTACTTAATGATAAAAATAAAGGTCTGCGAGAAAAAAGAATTCAAGAACAACAAGAATATCTTAATACAAAGCAATTTGCTGAATTAAAAGGACAGCTACTATGGCCAATTGAGGGGAAAGTCGTCACAAAATTTGGAAGTCAATGGAATGCTAAACTCAAAACTAGAACTGATAACCCTGGTATAGATATTGAAGGAACACCTCGAGTACCGGTGAGGGCTGTTTTAAATGGCATCGTAACGACAATAACATTTATAAGGGGTTACGGGACAACAATTATTATCGACCATGGCGGTGGCTTTTATACGGTATATACACATGTAACTGACTTACAGATTCATGAAGATGGAGAAGTTAAAAGTAGAGATATAATCGCTTATACCGGTGATTCAGATTCAGTAAATGGTTTAAAACTTCATTTTGAAATATGGGGCAATCAACAAAAATTGGATCCGGAGCAATGGTTGATCAAATGATTAATTTTGATATAAAAATATCGCAAAGCGGAATTTGGGAGTTATTAGAAAAATCCATAGGAAATCAAAAAATAGGTAGTGCATATTTATTTTCAGGACCATCAGGAGCGGGAAAAGAAGCAATGGCGATTGAATATGGTGCAGCTATTAATAAAGCACATTTTAGCGCTGATGAAAGCTTGGCTGAAGCAAGTTATATGAGATTTAAAACTTTACAACATGAGTTATTAAAGTTGATAGTTCCTTTGCCGGTTGGAAAACCTCAAAAAGACAATGGTACTATTTTAGAATCTTTAAATACTGCTGATTTAGAATTATTAAAAGATAATATTGCGCAAAAAAGTACTAATCCGTTTCACAAGATTATTTTACCTAATGCAACAAGGATTCGAATTAATTCAATTCGGGAATTGCGTAGTACGCTATATTTAAAAAGTGATGATATCGGCCGAAAGTTTGTATTGATTTTTGACGCACATTTATTAACAGCGGGACAGGCCGAATCAGCGAATGCACTGTTAAAGATTTTGGAGGAACCCCCTCCAAATACTACATTGATATTGGTAACAGATAATAAAAATCAACTTTTACCAACAATTTTATCACGATGCCAGCATATAGATTTTCCGCCGCTAACAAAGGAAATAATAAAAGATACATTATTGAAAAACGAGATTGATAGTGAATTGGCTGAATTAATTGCCGGAATTTCTCAGGGTAATATGCGAAGAGCTCTAAAAATATCGGAAGAACCGATTGAAAATCTAATTACATCTATTAATGAATTAGCAATGTCGATTATTTATATAGATGGAAAAATTTGGCGGAAGTTTATTAATGACAACGCTCAACTTGTCAGGAACAACTTATCAAAATTTAGATTTAATATGTTTTTATTACAATTATGGTTTAAAAGCTCATATTATTTACGGATTGGAGTTAATACTGATTTACACAGACCTGAATTGCTGAAATATCTGCAAAATTTCAATCACAAATATCCTAATGCTGATTTACAAAAAATTGATATTTTACTCGAAGACTCTATAGAAGCCAATGGAAGAAATCTGTATATGCCATTAGTTTTAACTAATTTATTAATCACTATTCAAAAACACTTAAAATAATTATGTTCGCTAAAAACAATTATTTTCTAACCACACCAATTTATTATGTAAATGACAAACCGCACATTGGCCACGCCTACACTACAATCTTAGCTGATGTCTTAGCGCGATTTCATCGCACAGCTGGCGATGAAGTATTTTTTCTAACCGGATTGGACGAGCACGGATTAAAAGTTCAACAAGCGGCTGATAAAAAAGGAATCACACCGCAATTGCACTGCGATAAAATGGCGCCACGCTTTATTGATCTATGGGAAAAGCTGCACATACAATATGATGATTTTATCCGCACAACAGAAAAACGCCATGAAAATGTTGTGCAAGATATTCTAAGAAACGTATATAAAAAAGGTGATATTTATTTTGATGAATATACAGGAGAATATTGCGTTGGTTGTGAGCGTTTTTATACCGAAAAGGAGTTAGTTGAAGGGAAATGTCCGCAACATGATAAACCTTTAGAAACTATTACAGAAAAAAATTATTTTTTCAAGATGAGTAAATATCAGCAGGAACTGATTGATTATATCAATGATAATCCGGATTTTATACAACCTAAACACCGTAAAAATGAAATTTTAGGATTTCTGCGACACCCATTGGATGATTTATGTATATCGCGTCCAAAAAGCAGATTGAATTGGGGGATCGAATTACCTTTTAATAAGGATTATGTGACATACGTTTGGTTTGATGCGCTTATTAATTATATCACAGCTCCGGGATATTCTAGCGACGACAAATCATTTAATAAATGGTGGCCTGCGGTTCACTTAATCGGTAAAGATATATTAATGACACATGCTGTATATTGGCCGACCATGCTTTTTTCAGCAGGTATTCCACAACCAAAAACAATTTTTGCACATGGCTGGTGGTTAAGCGGTGAATCAAAAATGAGTAAATCTTTGGGAAATGTAGTCAATCCTCTAGATTTAATTGATAAATATGGCGTCGATCCTTTACGCTACTATTTAATGCGCGAAATGGTACTTGGACAAGATGCATCTTTTACTATGGAATCGTTTATTAAACGTTACAATAGTGATTTGGCTAATGATTTTGGAAATTTATTCAGCAGGGTTTCTACATTAATCGCAAAGAATTTTGAGAATATCATTCCCGAACCCGGTGAATTAACAGTGGTAGAAATTGAAGTTCAAAAAAGAGCAGAATCTGTTATTAAGCAAGTGGATAATTTGATTAATAAAATGCGGATAAATGAAGCTATCGAAGAAATTTTACAATTTGTTCGCAGTATTAACAGATATATGGAACAACAAGCACCTTGGAATTTGGTAAAGACTGATAAATCAGCCGCGGCGAGAGTATTGTATACTGCCGCTGAGTCTTTGCGCATTAGCGCTTTATTATTGCAACCGGTAATACCAAATAGAACAAAAATAATTTTAGATATATTCGATGCAAATGGTACAGAGTTAAAATGGGGAATATTAAAATCAGGGACTGCTATTAAGAAGCATTCGCCATTGTTTCCCCGCATTAAAGTAAAAGAACCTGTTGTAGATATGGTTAATGTAACAGCTCAGGAAAAATTAATTACTTATGATGAATTTCAAAATATTGAATTAAGAACGGCTCTCATACTGGAAGCTGAAAAGATAGAAGGAGCCAATCGATTATTAAAGCTCCAAATTGAAGTTGGTGACGAAAAACGACAGATTGTAGGCGGTATTGCTGAACATTATCAACCTGAAGAATTGGTTGGGAAAATGATTGCAATTGTTTCAAATCTTGAATCAACTACGATACGTGGTATTGAATCAAACGGGATGTTGCTTGCAGCAAAAAAAGGCAAGGATTTATCGCTAATTGTAATTGACTCTGACAAAGTTGAAAGCGGAGCTAAAATATTTTAATTATTTTTAATGTAGTGTTACTAATAATGGTCGGAACGCTGGAAAACAAAATACTTTGATTTGCCTTGACCGTAGGGTGTAAAGAAATTTCCAAGTAGTTTATATTTAGTACTTGGGAAAAAATCGCTAATATACTTTTCAGGCAAAAGCCGTGGAAAGTTATATGCAGAGTTTAACCAATCATTCATAGTCTTTTTATCTAAACAATCTTCAGTAATACAATCAAATACAATAATTGCGTTTTTACTTGCTACTCTGCCAATTTCTTTAAAATATCTCAGCGAATCAAAAAAAGGAAGATAAACAAAGACACCATGCGAATGAATAATATCTATAGATTTGTCTTCTGTATTTTTTAAAGAACAACCATTAGTTTCTTGTGATATTAT
>JAHJCW010000095.1 GCA_018812885.1 bacterium
GTTGCCGTAATTGGCACTTATTGTTTTCCCAAGAATATTCAATTCCGTCTTGGCGGAACGCATGCCATTAATCAACGTCTTTATCCCGTCGAAACCGGTCGCCCCCTTTTCAAATAACTATAAAATTTACTGCAAGTTCCACAATAAAAGAAGGCTCCGAACGCCAACCCGGAGCCTTCTTTTCGCTCGTTTATGACATAGAACCAACATTTTCACTTGCCAACCTCCTAGTGTATAATTTTGTTATCTAATCAAATTTTAACTCTAGGGGTATATGAAAGATACAAGATGTTAAAATTACGGAGCAACATATAAAGTAAATATTTTATAATATTTTTCGGTTTTAAGTCGAATTATTACATTCATTGTTCCTAATTTTGCAACCCTAATGCACTAGTATCATCTTGTTTTGTTTGAGGAAAATTAATTGGCCCCGTAGCTCAAGTGGTAGAGCAGTTGACTCTTAATCAATTGGTTGAAGGTTCGAGTCCTTCCGGGGTCACATATTTCCACATCGATGATTGAGCAGTCTCGCAAATGCGGGATTGGATCAGGGCTCGAATACTGCCCTGTCGTACTTTAATTTATTATCTGTCTTAACCTTTCAAACAATACAACAGCCGTAGCTGCAGACACATTCAACGATTCCATTTCTCCTTGCATTGGTATGGTTGCTTGAAAATCACATGATTTTAAAACTAGCGGTTTAATTCCCTGCCCTTCGCTACCAACTACGATTGCGATTTTTCCTTTATAATCAATTTGATCCCAAGGTTTTGCATCAATTCCATTTTCAACAGCTATACTCCAAAAATCGTCCTTTTTTAACTGGCTCAAAGTCTGATTCAGATTTATTACAGAATATATAGTCATATTACAAAATGCCCCCTGACTCACTTGTAAAACAGTATCGGTCATACCAACACTATTTCTTTCCGGGATAATTATACCATCAACACCGGCGCATTCAGCGGTGCGAATTATTTGTCCAAAGTTTTGCGGATCTGTAACATTATCAACAATCAGTAGACAATAATTTCCTTCAATCGCTTTAAACGATGCTAATGTTTTGACTATCTCCCCAGAGAATGATACACTTATTCCTTGAGTTCTTTTATCTCCATATTTTCGGTGAAAAATATCAGGATTGAAATACTGTGTCTGTGAAATATGATTTTTCAGTAAATCTGTAATATTTGCACTATTTGTAACCGAACTTTTTTCTAAAATATCAATTGTCTGAATTTGATATTTATCACTTTTTAATACAGATAAAACACCGTTTATCCCAAATATTTGGTGGATTTCATCTCTTATTTTCGGTTTGCTTCTACTCTTTTCCATATTAAAAATTACCACCAAAGTTGATTGACTATTAAATAATAAAAAACCCCGCAAAAGCGGGGTTTTCTACGTCAATAATTGTTCAGTTTATTTCTTTTCAACTACCTTAATCAGCTCCGGCTCAATAATTAATTCATTTTTCTTCTTATTCCGTTTCGCTACCGCTATTATTACCGCACCAAATCCTATGATCAATGCAATTGCTTTAACTATGCAACCGAAGACAGGAATTAATCCAACTAACCATAAAATTAATACACCTAAAATTGCTGATAATACAACTGATGGATTATCATTTTTTAATGACCTTAATAATTTCTTGCCAATCATAATCGCTACAGCGATGTAGCCTATTAACGTCGCAAGGAAAACAGCTAAAATTTCAAGCGGAATTAAGGCTATTCCGATAATAGATATCGCCAGCATCACCGCCAAAGGAACAATTAGAATTACTCCCAGCATTCCCCAAAGAAACATCATTATAGGTTCATTTTTAATGTAAGATGCCACCGTACCTAGTTCGGCTGGGATCAATACTGCCAACAGAAGTACCAATGCAATTAGTCCTATTAGCGGAATAAACTTTAGACCCATCGGTATTCCCGGTATCCCTCGATGTCCACCAAAAAAGTGCTTACCTTCAAAAATGTTTTTAAAATCAAAGGAACCAACATCAACTGTTGTTCCATAAACTATCGAGCCTTCTGACTCTTCGATAGTACCACCTACAGTTACTGCGTCTCCATGGATAATTGCTTCTTCTCCAAGATGAACCGAGCCACCAACTGCTACAGCATCACCATCCACGATTCCATCTACAAATACACTGCCTCCAACTGCAACCGCATCGTCGACACGCATATCTTTTTCGATATGTACATCACTACCTATTTTAACAATTGAGCGGTCGCTAGCAATCACATCACTTGTTAGTCCAATAAATAGAACTATTGATAAAATTAATTGTATATATTTCTTCATTTTTTACCTCTTTTAATAATTAAATCATTTTTATAAACCACAATTTAGACAAACTTAACATTATTTGGTTGTCAAAATTTTAATCATTGTTAAATATAGATATTGTAATTTAATATAAATTATATGGAATAGTTATATGCCAAAAGCTGAAGGTAAAAGATTTGATTTTTTAACCGAAGATACGATTTGTCCGGATTATCTCGAAACTTTCGATTTCGATAGTCCTGAACAATATATTCTTGCCGAAACAGATGAATTCAGTGCTGTTTGTCCTTTTAGCGGGCTACCCGATTATGCCTATTTAAAAATCGAATATTATCCTACGGGAGGAAAATGTATCGAACTTAAAAGTCTGAAGTACTATATCATTAGTTATAGAAATGTCGGTATTTATCAGGAAGCTGCTACAAAAAGAATTTATGAAGATTTGAGAAATATACTAAACACAGAAAAATTAAAAGTGACAACCACTTATAACACACGCGGTGGATTTGATACTACTTGTGCCGAAGGTCATTTGAAGTAGCAAAACGTTGATTTCACTGTTTCCAAGTTATTAAAAGAAATGTAAATTGCGCCCCGATTGTAGCGAAATACTTGACAATTTGACTCCGTAGCTTCCCGATAAATCGGGACAAGATTGTTTTCGGGTAATCTTATAAAATAGCTAATGAAGTTAAATTAATGATATATGACATGACTCCGTAGCTCAGTTGGTAGAGCAGTGGCCTTTTAAGCCATTGGTCGTGCGTTCGAGTCGCACCGGAGTTACTCACAATTTCCCCTCTGAAATTTAGTTTTTCTGAGGGGATTTTCAATTTCACAGAACGAGTGTATGGTATTATTATAAGCTAAATTAAAAATAATCAAATAATATCTTCGGAAATTTTTTATACATTTATTAAATAAACCCATTTATTAAAATAGTAATTTACAGTATATATATGTCGAATTTTAAATATATTAATTATCCTGAAATCGGGGATGTGCTTTTTGAAAAGAGCAAAAAAGCAAAGCGTGTTATTATCTCGTTTAAATCACCTTCAATTATAAGGGTCGCAGTTCCAAGGTTTATTACACTTAGAAAAGCTGAATCTTGTGTATATCAAAAGTTAGATTGGATAAAAAAGCAACAAATCAAATATTCTAAAAAAGTCAATGCTGCGGGATTAACAAGTATGGTATCTACTGCAGAAAAGTTAAAACTTATAAATCGGGTTGAATATCTGGCGAATAAACATGGTTTTACTTATGGCAAGGTAACCCTAAGGAAAATGAAAACAAGATGGGGTAGTTGCACACATCTTAACAATATTAGTTTAAATATCGGCTTAATTGCTTTAACAGACGAATTAATGGATTATGTGATTTTACACGAACTAGTGCATACTAAAGTCAAGAATCACAGTAAAGAATTTTGGGATGAATTAGGCGGTATAATTTATAACCCTAAATCATTTAATAGAGAATTAAGAAAGAACTATGGATTGTAGGAGATTTAGATTAATAAACTTTATTAAATTAATGATGTGTGGACGTTTATTTGTTGTCTATGACAACCATTCTTCATGAATAACGTCTAAAAATATTAATTAATACAACTATTATGAAATAAATAAAATATCAAGCTATGAAATATTTAAAATTCTTTTTATTGTCACCTTTGATTTTTCTAGTTGTACTTACAACTTTCAGCTGTCAAAAAGAAAATACATCAAAAATTCCAATCACTACAAATTCCGAGGAAGCACGAGAGCATTTCAGAGAGGGCTTGTTATTGACAGAAAAATTGCGTGGACAGGAGGCTGTATATTTTTATTTGAAAGCTCTTGCTGAAGACAGTGAGTTTGCAATGGCATATTTACAAATGGCTCAGGTGCAGACAACACCAAAATTGACATTTAAATATCTTGCAAAGGCAAAATCGTTAATTAAAAATGTCTCCAAAGGCGAAAGATTATTAATTCTTGCTTATGAAGCCGATATCAATAATGAGAGAGAAAAACAAAATAACTATTATGTAGAACTAATTGAAAAGTACCCTCGTGATGAATGGGCTCACAATTTATATGCAAATTTTCTCTATAGTCTACAAAAATATAAAAAGGCGATTAAACATTACAAAATAGCACTAGATATCAATCCGGGCTTTTCACAACCTTATAATATGCTTGGTTATTCGTATCGGGAACTTGGAGATTATCGTGAAGCAGAAGCATATTTTAAAAAATATATAGACCTTATTAAGGACGATCCAAACCCTTACGACTCTTATGCTGAATTATTGTTGAAAATGGGGAAATTTGAATTATCTATAGATTATTATCGCAAAGCGTTAGAAATTAAACCCGACTTCATTGCTTCAATTATTGGCATTGCATCGAATTTAAATTTATTGGATAGACATGATGAAGCATGTCAAGAATTAGAACGTATTGAAACAATCACAACTAATCCCGGTGATCTAAAACGTATGCATTATGCCAAAGCGGTAGCTAATGTAGATATCGGAAATTTTGAAAGAGCTATTAAGGAAATTAATGAAAATATATCGATTTCTGAGAGTATTGATGATGATTTAGCAATAGGACAAGATTTAGTAAATATAGGTACTTTGTATTTGATGTATGGGAAATACGAAGATGCCTTAAAATACTATGAAAAATCAATGGAATATTTCGAAAGGTCTAATATATCTCAAGATTTGAAATATTATGTAAGAAGACAATTATTTGTCAATGCTGGTCATGTTGCCTATTTCAAAAAAGACATTGATACATTAAAGAAATATAAAGACAAGTACCAATCATCTGCTCAAAAAACCATGAATCCGAATGAAATTAGAAACGTTCATGAACTCACGGGCCATATTAATATACTTGAAGAAAATTATGCTGACGCAATATATGAATACAAACAAGGCAACCAACATAATCCGATTATATTATATTTAATTGGAACAGCTTATGAAGAGTTAGGTGACGTCGATAAAGCTCGCGAAATATATGAATCAGTTGCTCATTTCAATTCATTAAATGATATGAATTTTGCTTATATTCGCAAAACCGCATTAGCAAAGTTAAATAACTAAGGTTAGTTTATTTCACATACCAATCAATCATTTTTTCGATTGCTTCTGAACAAACTTTGCAAAATTCACTCCGGTTACGCGAAAACATAATACAATCTATCTCTGGGCGATATAATCCCTTAGCCAGATATCCACCGCCTTCAAAAGCGCCAACTTTTCCATAATATTTCTGTGATTTCAACATCGGAATTGTTGATTGCTTTAATTCCTCAAAAAGAGATTCCAGTTTATCTACGTTGACGCCATCAGCTATCATTTGTTGGCGCTTTTGCTGATATACTACAGCAATCGAGTCATAGGCATTTTGTCCCCAAGGGGTTGGTATTGGTGTACCCTCTTCTACCAAATGTTTCCATTTCAGATTCTCAGGATCAAACAACGCTGTAACATTCGGTTCGTTCAGCTCATATTCCGGTAAAGAAACTTGGTATGCAACATCAGATGTATAATATTCATCTGCTAAACTTGCAAAGGAATGCCCGAATTCGTGCACAAATACATAGTCTGCTTGACTTGATAATGACGATACTGTTGACCATAAATTATAAATCCCACCACCGCCGTATTTCGGATCATTAAAGATTATCATCATTGCATCATAGGGTGCTTGTGCAGCAATCTCACGCAAGTTTTTATTGGCAAATGTTAGAACATATCTATCAGAATCAAAGGAATTGAAACGCAAGTCCAGTGCAGACTTCTTCCAAATATTCTGATGCGGATTACTAATGCCTATTTCTCTTGAAAATACATCAATCGCCCAGACATTAAAATCTGATTTACGGGATTTAAATGGCTCAGTATCAAACATTACACTAATTAAATGTTTAGCATCTTTCTTAAATTGTTTCATATCATCTTTACGATAACCTTCACCAAGAATTAAGATATCAACTTTCTTTTCCGCTAAACCGTTATTAAATATTCTCCACACTTTGTTATTATTCAATAGAGGTGAGCGGTTCACAAAACGACTCACCGGATTGTGTTCGGTATCATAGATTGTAAAATAACTGCCATCCAGATTATGTTTTTTGAGAATCAACCTAAAAGGTTGTTTTGGTTCTGGGAATCGTTGTGATTCATGAAAAGTACGCCAAACACCATCGGCGGCTTCGCCGGTAGTCTGCCATTCACCAAAAATGCTGGCAAAAGCGCAGGCGTAGATTACTTTATCTAACTCTAAATCAACTACTTCAAAGCGGTAAAGACCTAAATACATATCATCAATTAAGTTGGTCTTACTGCCTGGCCAGGCACCCTCCAAACGGAGTTCATCTAAGCTAACTCGTTCTGTATCGGCTACGCCGCTATGAAAATAATCAAACCGTAGTGTATTATCAGTGAAAAAATCAGTAAAGATTATATTTTGACAAAAACCAATAGATAAAATAAACATTAAGATACGATACATTATAAAATCTCCAATTTCAATTATTGTTTTGTATTCCGTTAAATCATTTAATCTTGTTTTCGCAAACAAAAAAGAGGTTCTAAATTCAGGCTTAATTTTACAGAATAAAAATACAATTCACCCAAATTAAAAAGATATTTCTATGACACAAGCAAACGATTCATTTATCCCGCGCCATATCGGTCCATCACAAAAAGACATTCACAAAATGCTAAAAGTAGTTGGATCTGATTCCCTAGAAACTTTAGTAATCGAGACTATCCCGAAATCAATATTAAGCGGAAAGAAACTCAATATTAGCAAAGAGGTTAGCGAGCATGATCTGGCACAATTATCAAAAAAGATTGCGGTTAAGAATAAAGTATTCCGCTCATTTATTGGACAGGGATATTACGGTACAAAAGTTCCCGCCGTCATTCAACGCAACATTTTAGAGAATCCCGGTTGGTACACGCAATACACACCATATCAAGCGGAAATTTCTCAAGGTCGATTGGAAGCTTTGCTTATATTCCAAACAATGATATCTAACCTAACTGGTTTGCCATTGGCAAATGCATCTCTACTTGATGAGGCAACCGCCGCCGCTGAGGCGATGGCGATGTTCTTCCGTGAAGTGAAAGATACCAACCGTAATGTATTTTTTGTTTCGGAATGTTGTCATCCACAAACAATTGATGTACTCAAAACCCGCTCCGCTCCGTTTGGAATTGAATTAATTATCGGTGATCACCAATCCTTTGAATTTAATGATAATGTTTTTGGTGCATTAGTTCAATATCCGGCAAGCGATGGTGAAATATTCGATTATAGTGAATTCTGTACATCTGCCCATAGTTCGGGCGCTTATGTTGCTGTAGCTGCCGATATTATGAGCTTATTATTATTAACCCCTCCCGGAGAATTTGGCGCTGTTGTCGCGATTGGCAATACCCAACGCTTTGGAGTACCAATGGGTTACGGCGGTCCACACGCCGCTTATTTTGCTGCTAGTGAAAAATTTCAGCGTAAAATTCCCGGTCGAATCATTGGCATAACCGTGGATAAGCACGGCAACAAAGCATATCGTATGGCGTTGCAAACTCGTGAACAGCACATCCGCCGCGAGAAAGCGACCTCCAATATCTGTACTGCCCAAGTTTTATTGGCAATTATGGCA
This sequence comes from bacterium, assembly GCA_018812885.1. Taxonomy (GTDB): domain Bacteria; phylum Fidelibacterota; class Marinisomatia; order Marinisomatales; family JAHJCW01; genus JAHJCW01. The sequence continues at coordinate 7,990 of JAHJCW010000095.1, forward strand.
GGAATGTATGCAGTTTACCATGGACCTGAACGCCTCAGACAAATTGCTGAATTGATTCACCAAAAAACAAATATTTTGGCAAACGGTATTTCCAAGCTTGGACATAAAATTTCAACTCAATCATATTTCGATACTTTAATAATATCATTAAGCGGAAAATCCGCTGAAGATGTGCGGAAAACTGCTGAAAAAGCACAAATTAATTTTCGGTATTTTGAAAATGGAGATGTTGGCATTAGTCTGGATGAATTAACTACAGAAAAAGATATTGATGACATTTTAAAAACTTTAACCACGAATTACACAAAAAACACAAATCTAAAACAAACAACTAAAATTGAATTAAAAAGGAAATCGAAATATTTAACACATCCTATTTTTAATTTATATCATTCTGAAACAGAGATGATGCGCTACTTACACCGTTTGGAAATGAAAGATCTATCACTGAACACAAGCATGATTCCGCTCGGTTCCTGCACCATGAAGCTGAATGCTGCATCTGAAATGATGCCAATTACTTTGTCGGAATTCACAGAGTTACATCCTTTTGCTCCGATTGAACAGGCACAAGGCTATCATCAAATAATTGAGGAATTGGGAAATTATTTAAAAGAAATAACCGGATTCCCCGCAGTTTCGTTTCAGCCAAATTCCGGGGCGCAAGGAGAGTATACCGGATTGATGGTAATCCGTGCTTATCACAACAGCAGAAATGAATCCCAACGTAATGTATGTTTAATTCCGGCTTCCGCGCACGGCACAAACCCTGCTAGTTCAGTAATGGCGGGGATGAAAGTTATTGTTGTTAAATGCGACGATAGTGGTAACATTGATGTTTCAGATTTACGCGCCAGGGCAGAAGAACACAGACAAAATTTGGCTGTATTTATGGTTACCTATCCGTCTACGCACGGTGTATTTGAAGAGGCAATCGGCGAAATGTGTGATATCATCCACAAAAATGGCGGACAGGTTTATATGGATGGCGCCAACCTGAATGCAATGGTCGGGCTTTGCTATCCCGCTGATTTCGGCGCCGACGTGATTCATATCAATCTGCATAAAACTTTTGCCATTCCACATGGTGGTGGCGGCCCCGGAATGGGTCCGATTTGTGTCGCCAAGCACCTTGCTGATTTTCTGCCAAAACATAGTGTTGTTAAAACTAATGCCGAAAAAGGCACAACTGCAGTATCGGCTGCGCCGTGGGGCAGCGCGAATATTCTGCCAATATCATGGGCATATATTACAATGATGAATGGCGCCGGACTCACAAAAGCATCGCAAGTTGCAATATTAAATGCCAACTATATGGCAAAGCGTTTGGAGGAACATTTCCCTGTACTATATCGCGGTGCAAAAGGACGAGTTGGACATGAATTTATAATTGACTTGCGTCCATTACGCAAAACATCGGGCATTACCGAAGAAGATGTTGCTAAACGTTTAATGGACTACGGATACCACGCTCCAACAATGTCCTTTCCCGTTCCCGGTACGCTGATGATTGAGCCGACCGAAAGTGAATCCAAGGCGGAATTAGATAGATTTTGTGAGGCACTAATCTCAATCAAACAGGAAATTTTGGATGTGGAAACCGGTAAAGCAGATAAAGCCGATAACGTTCTTAAAAATGCACCACATACGGCACGAGAAATTGCCTCAGATGAGTGGAGCCACCCTTATTCACGTGAACAGGCGGCTTATCCCGCTGAATGGTTAAAGGAAAGTAAATTTTGGCCTTCTGTTGGGCGGGTTGATAATGCTTATGGTGACAGAAATTTGATGTGCGCCTGTCCGCCGATTGAGGATTATGAGGAAAATAAATGAATCCTACATCAATATTAGAAAGTATCCTATTTTCAACAATACAAATTAATTTATATGATAATAATAATGTGCCTAATGGTCATACAGGCACAGGATTTCTAATTAATGTTCCAGTAGGTAATGATGGTTTATCAGCTGTATTTCTAGTATCGAATAAACATGTCTTCAATAAAGGACCAAAATTCCAATTAAATTTTCATTGTAGAAAACCAAATGAACTGGAACCAGACTTAGGAAAAATATTCCCCCACCTTACGACTGGGCACGAAAACGCCTATTTTGAACATCCGAATCCATAAGTAGATTTAGCTGTTCTTAACCTTTCATCTATTCTAGATAAGTATAAAGGAAAGATATATTATCGAGTAATTGAACAAGATTTTTTAAGCGATTTTACAGATTCATATCTTGATGTTGCCAATAAAGTAATTTTTATTGGATATCCTGAAGGATTATATGATACAACACATAATTTACCAATAATACGAACTGGTACAATTGCAAGCCATCCTAAAGTTGATTTTAATGGTGAACAACAGTTTTTAATTGATGCTCAAGTTTTTCCTGGCTCAAGTGGAAGTCCCATATTTATCGATGTAAAAAATGCATTATTTAGCCAAGAATCAATTATCTTCGGGGATGGTACACCACAGTATAAATTGCTTGGTGTAGTTTCAAATACTTATATGAAAGAAAATTTAGTCAAACAAAAAGATCCTAAAATTGAGTTAAAAATTAAAGAAGTCATTGGGATTGGAGTTGTTTTTAAGTCAACCGCTCTTCAAGACTTATTAAAAATCGCAATAAGTGATTTCATTAAATAGCATTTGCTTGTAACTCTTCCAATTCTTCTAATAAAACAAAATACGATTCCTCGATTTTTTTCTCTTCTTCAAGTAATTTCTGTATCATTTCAAAATCGCTCGCAATATCAGGATCTAGCAATTCGATTTTAATATTTTCTAACGTCTCTTCAATCTCTCCAAGCTTTCGTTTTAATACTCTGACTCTATTGTCAATCTTTTTTTGTTCTTTATAGTTTGATTTATTTTTAGTTATAGGCTTCTCAATTTTTTCAGTTTTTTTATTCTTATCAACTGTGGATTCCTTTTTCCAGCTATAATAATCATAATTGCCGGAATATATTACAACCCCACCATTGCCAATATCATAGGTTATATTGGTTATTTCATTTAAAAAATGCCGGTCATGAGAAATACAAACAATTGTACCTACGTATTTCTTTAAAGCTGCTTCCACTACATCGCGGGAGATCATATCAAGATGGTTCGTGGGTTCGTCCAATAGTAACAAATTGGCAGGTTGGATCAGCATTTTCGCTAAAGCTAATCTTGACTTCTCACCACCCGAAAGCACCTTGACAAGTTTATCGACCGAATCACCGGAAAATAAAAAACTACCTAAATAACTCCGTATTTCTGATTCATTTTTACCGCTTGAAGCACTTTGCAGTACTTCAAATACAGTATGATTAGGGTTCAGTGTTTCCAACTGATGTTGGGCAAAATAAGCGATCGTCACATCTTTTCCGGGGCGCAATGTTCCGGAAGAAATCGGTTCAACACCGGCAAGCATTTTTAATAACGTTGATTTTCCTGCTCCGTTATGACCAACGAGGCCAATAGTCTGTCCTCTTTCTATTTCAACATTAAGATCATCATAGACTGAAATGTCACCATAATTTTTACTAACATTTTTTAAACTGACAACCTTCAAAGGACTTCTTGCGGGAAGCGGAATCTTGATATTTAACCGTTTTTTATTTTGAGTGGGCTCCTCGATCAATTCTAATTTTTCTAATTGCTTGATCTTGCTTTGTACTTGTCTTGATTTAGTATTCTTATAGCGGAATCTCTCAATAAAACGCTTGGTTTGGGCAATCATATCTTGCTGGTTAGAATATGCAGCTTGTTGTTGCTCTATTCTAATTTGTTTTTGTTTTAGAAAGCTTAAATAATTACCATTATACAGTATTACTTTGGCCCGGTCAATTTCAACAATATGATTTACCGATTTATTTAAAAATTCCCGGTCGTGGCTAATCATTACCAAGCTGCCTTTCCAATCCGCAAGAAAGCTTTCTAACCATAAGGTTGCATCTAAATCAAGATGATTGGTTGGTTCATCTAAAAATAATACATCGGGATTTTGTAGCAATATTCCCGCTAAAGCGACACGCATCCGCCAGCCACCGCTGAATGTATCCATATCTCTATGAAATTGATTAGCTGTAAATCCCAGACCTCCCAAGATTTCCTTGGCTTTTTTATCAATTGTCCAGCCACCAATACTATCAAATCGTTGCTGCAAATCGCCAAGTATCTTTAGTTTTTTTGTATCGTTGGGATTGCTTGCTATTTCCGCTGAAATACTCTCCATCTTATTTTCAATTTCTCTGATTTCAGGAAAAGAATTAAGCACTTCTTCAAGTATTGATTGATTAGTACCAATAATAATGTCTTGTGGTAAATGACCTATCGAAAGTCCTTTATTTTTCTGAATAGTACCTTCATCGGGAGATTCATCACCAAGCATTAAACGTAAAAGTGTGGTCTTGCCGGAACCGTTTGGACCTACCAAACCAATCCGCATACTTTTCTTAATTAGCAATGATACATTGCTAAATAGAACTCCGTCCGGATATTCCTTTGATATGTTTTCTAATTGAATCATTTATGTTTATTTACTTGAACCTTGCGAAGGTTCCAAACCTTCGCAAGGTTTTTTTGTTTAAAGTATATTACCAACCAAATAATCTATTTCGTTTTCTATCAGCTTCACTGTAACAATTCTATTTTGTAATTCTTCTTTCCCCGCAGCTATAACTTTTATATAATTATCGGTATGTCCCTGTATTTTGCCGTCAACATATGATTCAAATAGCACTTTTCTTTCTTTTCCTATAAATTTATTATAAAATGTTTTTTGTTTTGAATCTGATAATTTATGCAAGATATTGCTTCGTTCTTTGCGTTGAGCATGGGTAACTGCATTTTCAAATTCTAATGCTTTTGTATTGTCACGCGGGGAATATGAAAATACATGTAAATATGAAATATCTAAACCATTTATGAAATCATAAGTTTCTTGGAAATCTTTTTCTGTCTCGGTAGGGAATCCAACTATCACATCAACACCTATACAACAATCAGGCATTATAGATTTAATTTTTTCAACTCGCTCAGCATATAATTCACACAGATATCGGCGATGCATATCTTTCAATATTTTATTTGAACCGGATTGTAATGGTATGTGAAAATGTGGTACAAAGAGTCTCGATTGTGCAATGAAATCAATCATTTCACCGGTTAATAGATTAGGTTCAATCGATGAAATTCTAATGCGGTCAATATCTTCTAATGTATCCAATTCCTTTATTAACTCAAAAACCGATTCATTTGTACCTCTTCCAAAATCGCCGGTATTTACACCGGTTAACACAATTTCTCTTGTATTAGTTTGTGCAATTTCTCTCGCTTGTTGCATCGTATTTTCGATATTATCACTTCGGCTTTTTCCACGAGCTAAGGGAATTGTACAATAGGTACATTCGTAATCACACCCATCTTGAATTTTTAGAAATGTCCTAGTTCTCTCATCCGCTGAATATGAGAAATGAAATTCATCAAGTATATCAATATGGTTGTTATATTCAATTTTTTCCTGTTCAGCATAATTTTTATAATAGTCGAATAATTTGAATTTTTCATCATTTCCCAAAACTGCAGTTACACCGGGAATTGATTTTGCTTCTTCTGAATGTAATTGTGAAAAACATCCCACCATTGCAACAAAAGCATTCGGATTATTACGGTTTGCCTGATGTACTGCTTTTCTGCAATCCTTGTCCGCGTTTGCTGTAACAGTACAAGTGTTGATAACATACACATTTGCTTTACAGTTAAAATCGACTATTTCGAATCCTCGATTTGTAAAATCTCGTGATATGGTTGAGGTTTCAGCAAAATTTAATTTACAGCCAATAGTCTTAAGTGCTATTTTTTTTCTATATGTTTCCATTGCTTATTAATATATGGGGCGAAATTTCGCTAATTTAAACTAAATGTATAAGCATAAAAAAATCGGTTTGGCTTTAGGCAGCGGTTCTGCGCGCGGTTGGGCGCATATTGGTGCTATAGAAGCAATTGAAGAAACCGGTATTCCGATTCACTGCATTGCGGGGACTAGCATTGGTGCTTTTGTCGGTGCCGTATATGCGACAGGGCATCTTGCTAGTTTAAAAGAATTTGCCCTGCAAATGGATTGGAAAAAGGTTATCTCATATTTTGATGTGGTGTTTCCAAAATCAGGCTTCATGGATGGTAAAAAGGTTCAAGAATTATTTTCTATGCACACAGATGCTAAAACATTCGAGGAGTTTAAAATACCGGTCAAGATGATTGCCACAGATCTAAAGACAGGAAAGAAAGTAGTTATTGATTCAGGTAATATTATTGAAGGAATACGCGCAAGTGTCTCGGTTCCCGGTGTATTTACGCCTGTAAGACGGGGTGACAAATGGCTTGTAGACGGCGGTTTAGTTGACCCAGTTCCGGTGAGCGTGGTACGAAATATGGGCGCCGATTTCGTAATTGCGGTTGACCTCAATTCTGATCTTATAAATCATGATTACAAACCTAAAAAACAAACATCAATAGAAAAAATTCCTAAAAAAGAAAGAAACGAACTAATGTTGCGCATATCGGCCCAGTATAATACTGCAGAAAACGCAGTAAAAGCAAAAATTAACCAATGGTTCTCAAGTTCTTCAAAGTCACCGAATATTATTGATGTTATGGGAACTTCACTGGGAATAATGCAAGAGCAGCTTTCAAGAATCAATCTTGCTATGGATCCACCGGAGATATTAATTCAACCGCGCTTAGGTGATTTAAAAATGTTTGATTTTGACCAAGCAGAAAGATCAATTATGGAAGGCTATACACAAGCTAAATATCAAATAGATAATATCAAATCCGTGCTTTGATTATTCTGTCTTTTCCTCTTCGAAAAAGGTATCTTCAATCCCTTCATTTACTTTATAATCCGAAAATTTTAATGTAATAATTCCTGATAAATCCTTGCCCTGTGAATCATCCTGTTTATTACCAAATTGATGTCTTGCCCCAAACGTTTCTTCCATCCCGGATGGTAATCCACCTGAATACTCAAATTTGATTACTGTTTCTTTTGGTAGATAAATATCATCTCGAATTGATTGATATTCTGACTTTATTTCAACAACTTTCATAGTATCCATCCAAGTTTCAGATCTTATTAATGTCCAGTTACTACTAGCAATTAATAATCGCATTGTCAAATTTTGAGATGTATCATCTTTGCTCATATTTTTGAACATTAATGAATCAGGATTTAACTCACCTTGCAATATCCAAACTTGCTTGCCTTCATAATACTCCGCACCTATAACCGAAATATTAGATAGATTATCAAATAAATCAATCGGTGAGGATATCATCCCCGATTTAGGAATTGCGGCAAACCCCTTAGTCTGTATTTTTGTCAAATTTGGTTGCTTAAACCAGAAGTCAATTCGTTTGCGTGGCATCCGGAGCATCGGCGTTTTTATCGATACCTCGATTCGAACATAATAATCTTCAATGCGATTGTAATTTTGTTCCAAATTATCCAAAATAGCATCAGCGGTGGGGAAAATGCTTATTGCAGATTTTCCCTTATCTTGAGCAAAAAGGAAACTAAGAATTATCAAAATAGTTGAAAGCTTGATGATGCGTTTCATTAAGTTAAAATGTCCTTTCTGATGAATTGTACAATACTGATAATTATAAATACTAATGTAAAAATCGTTAAAACGATTGCATCATTGCCAATGTCTCTCCAGGGGATTGGATCAAAAAATGCTTTTTGCCAAATATCAAAATATGACGTAAAAATATACGGACTGATTTTTTCAAAAATATCTATTGGAATATTTGCTATTGCCAATCCTATTATTATTATCGCCATCGCCCCGATGATTGGTCCTATACCATTATTTACCATTGATGAAAACATAAAACATAACGTTGCCACAACTATCATCACATAAGTGGCAAAAAGGAAAGCAAGTGCAAATCGCATCCAAACCATTTCCTGCGGTAGTATTAAAATTCCCTTATCAAACACTACTAAATCACCAATCCCAAGCCATAGCGAGCCTAGACCGAGACTCATTAATACAAAAAATGTTATGAGTATAATCGTATAGATATATGTCGCAATTAATTTTGCGATTAATATCTGAAACCGAGATATTCTTCTTGTCAAGGTTATCCGAAAGGTACCGGCTGCGCCTTCACCGGCGACGACATCTCCGGCAACCAACATTATTAAAAACGGAATGTGTACCCATAAAAAATTCATTGTGATGTACGTTACTAAAAATCCGTTAAATACTGAGCCGACAATAATAAATGCGCCATCTAATTGATGCACAAGATCTCGCTCAATTCCTGTCGCACCTTTTGAAAATCCCCAAATTATTAGTGGCATTAGAACCGCTAAAGCTTAAAATCCGAGTAAACTTCGTATTTTACCAAAGATCTTTATTAATTCAATACCGATTAGCTCAATTAACATTTTAAATGCTATCTCCGGTAAGTGATAAAAAATAATCTTCTAAAGAGGTTCGCGGTATAATAGCTGAAACATCAATATCAGCTTTTACTAAGTCCCGCGTTAATTGCTTCAAATTTTTATTCGCAATTATAACTTTAAACATCCCATCGCTCTCAATGATATTTGAAATATATTCTAAACTTGTAAGAACTATCCGCGTTTTTTCAATAGGTTCGGCTTTTATCTCAGTTATAAATGTATCAGTTTCATTAAGCAAGTTATGCACACTGCCGATTTTGACTAACTTCCCTAAATTAATTATTGCCATCGTGGTACAAACCTGTTCGACTTCATGCAATAAATGCGATGATATAAGAATGGTGATGCCTTCTTGCGCTAATTTTCGTATTAAATCTCGCACTTCCTTCATTCCGCGCGGATCAAGACCATTTGTTGGTTCATCCAATATTAATAATTTTGGATTACTTAATAGCGCTTGCGCGATGCCTAAACGCTGTTTCATCCCTTGTGAAAATGTCTTTACCTTATCTGCTCTGCGTTCAGACAATCCAACAATTTTCAATACTTCATCAATCCTATTTTGTGAGATATTGTCCATTTTTGCTAAAAGAGATAGATTTCGAAAAGCTGATAAATACTCATAAAAATCAGGACGCTCGACCAAAGCCCCAACACCACAAAGAGCGGAATTCTTAAACTTTCTGACTGATTTATTAAATATTACAATATCACCATCATCAGGCTTAATAAGTGATAACATAGATCGGATTGCGGTGGATTTCCCCGCACCGTTCGGACCAAGGAAACCAAATATTTCTCCTTCTCTAATCTCAAAGGACAAGCTGTCAACTACTTTTCGTTTACCAAAAGATTTAGATAGGTTTTTGATAGATAATATCACTTCTGACATAAAAGAATTTCCATAATTTATCAGATAGAAAAAAATAATAATAATATGTCTTTAAAAGACCTTATTGTCTTGTAAGTAATTATTTTGATTTATAACATTTGTTGTCATCAATACAGATATTTAGCATTATACACAGCAGAATTAACATACATTCTGTCTCTGTACTGTGACAATATGTTGGTTGCTGTGTAAGTAAAGTATATATAGGTTACATAAAAAGTTTTATGATTTATCAAAATAAAATAAGTAAGGTAAATATCAATAAATGAAACAAGATATAGATAATGACAATTTTCCGGTATATACAATTGGCGTTGCAGCAAACTTCATCGGTGTCTCTGTTCATGCATTAAGAATGTATGAAACCGCAGGTATTCTCTCTCCAAAAAGAACAGAAACCCAAAGACGTCTCTATTCAAAAAATGACATAAACAGACTACAAAGCGTGCGGCATTTCATTGAAGAAGATGGATTAAATATTGCAGGAATTAAAACAGTTTTATCCATGATTCCCTGCTGGAAGCTTAAACCATGCAACATAGAAGACAGAAAAAAATGTGATGCTTATAATAAAATGGGAGAACCTTGTTGGATAGTTAAAACCCGTGGCGATATTTGTACGGACGTGGATTGTAGGGATTGCGAAGTTTATTTAAATGTAGCTAGCTGCACAAATATTAAAGAACTAACTAAGCAGGTATACGAGTAGGAGTCGAATAAAATTGTGGGCAATTCAATAAAGGAGAATTGCCCACAATCAATATACTTTTATTTTAACAGAACCATTTTCTTGGTCTGTATAAATACGTCTGCTTCAATCTGATATATGTAAACACCCGCATTTACCAAATTACCGGTATAATCCCTGCCATCCCAATTTATAGATCTGTTCCCTGCTGGTTCAATTTTATTAA
>JAHJCW010000096.1 GCA_018812885.1 bacterium
TACGTGCCAATCCGGTCTCTTTGCGGGTTTTCGGACGTCACCCCGGTGTTTTCATCAGGGATAATCGTTCCGCAGAACTGCCCCTATCATAAAGGGAGCATCTGCGTCAAAACCAAAAATTAAACCTGCAACAGAGCGCATTGAAAATCATGGAATTGAGAAATTGAGGGATTGGGTAATTTTGGAAATGGGAAATGATGGGATATCGGGATTAACAGCCGGTCATAACCTCTCAGCGCCCCAACCTTTAGACCAATTTCCACATATTCGTAGACACGACGTCATATATCTCGTACTCGGCAGGTTCCTGCAGTAATCTTTCGAATTGCGCTTCGCTATCCTTTTTTTCATCACTTTCCTGCCAATTCATCCAATCCTCAATAGTTTGCCAGATGGAGATGACCATGATGTTCCGTGGATCATCCTGATTGATCAGGGTTTCACCCGATATATATCCGGGTATCTGATAAAATGGAATTACGGTTTGCCGCCCTTGTACACGATATCGGAAAACCGAAAACGAGACGTATTCATAAAGCCAAAGGTTTTACTTTTTACGGACACGATGACCTTGGCTCGCGAATGTTAAAAAGTATAGCAAAAAGGATGAAGCTGTCTAATGATTTGAGAGATTACTTGATCAAGATGACGATTCTGCACTTACGTCCTATAGCACTTGCTAAGGAAGGCGTTTCGGATTCTGCGGTCAGGCGGTTAATGGTTACAGCAGGTGATGAAACTGATGATCTGTTAACTCTTTGCCGGGCGGATATCACGAGTAAAAATCCTGAACGAGTTAATCTCTATATGGGTAATTTTGAACGCGTTGAAAAATTTATGCAGGATGTTGTCGAGCGCGATAAATTGAAAGCGTTTCAATCGCCGGTGAGAGGCAACGAAATAATGCGGGTGTGTGGTTTAAAAGAAGGGAAACAAGTAGGTCAGATAAAATCTGCAATTGAAGAAGCTATCCTTGATGGTAAGATTGAGAACACTTACGAAGCAGCATTTAAATATTTATTGGAAATAAAAGATGATTTCTGTTAATTATCAGTTAGTGTATACACTATTTCTGCAATATAATTGTGAGCTGGTATAGTTACTGAAACATTTTGAATTTGAAACTGAAGTGGTACGCTATATTGTTCTTTATTTCCTGTGACAAACCCGGTTTCATTATTGGGTATATCAATATAGTTTATACCACCCTTTATATTTCCTCTTCCATAACCATTACCTGTACGATGTATCCAGATATGGATATTGTCATCCCAATCAATGTTAATTTTTCGGACTGATACTGCCCACTTTTGATTATGTTCAACATCTAAATATACTTGATTGACACTACTTGTATATATTCCGGTAAAATCTTCACCGGCTTCGGTTATATCAGTCGTAGGTATTGTATAGTTCCACTGTCCGGTGATGCTAATTGACTGTGTATAAACACTTTGGAAAAAAAATAAAGTTAATATTGTAAATGCTATATTTTTCATTTAATTACTAATTGTAAAAACAATATCTATTGAGGGTGTTGCAGGTACTTCAAAAACTAAATAGTCATTTATTGATACATTATATTCAAGGTTATGTCCTGAATTAGCTCCAGTGTTTGTAAAACAACCTCCGATACCGGTAATAATTGTCTGTGCTGTTGTAGAAAGATTAATTGCTCCAACTGGAGTTCCTAAAACTCCCTGTCCACTCCCACTATAATTAGATACTAAGAGTTCTATTTTTAGTCCTGGTATTATAGTTGAACTAGTGATTTGAGCAGTAATATTTTTTAAAAGGCCGCCTATTGTAACAGTTGATGTATAGTTTAACCATTTGGTATTGTCTGACAGTGATTCAAGCTGTTCTCCTGCTTCGGTAGGAGCATCAAAACTAAAAATTATATCACTTGCATTTGGCTCAATATCAATTAGAGCAAATTCTGGTATTGTAAAATATACATTATTGAATGATTCTGTCTGTGAATAAACCAAGTCAACCATAAACGACAGAAATAATGTAATTATTAGTGTTTTACATTTCATATCATTCAACTACTATTTCATTTGGTTGGAATCGAATTCTTCTTGCTTTTTTTATAACATTTATATCAAAAGTTTTTAAATCACCCGGTTTTAAATTAACAATCATTTCTGAATTTTTAATTGTAAAATTATTACCGAGACTATTATGATAAACAGTGATTTTCCAATCCCCCGGGCGGAGCCCTGAGAATAGAAACTTATCATTTAAATTAACTACTGTACGATGGAATTCATCATCTAATTGTAGTTCGATTATAACATTTTTTTGATTTACATCATCCTCGTTTTGTGTCAATCGTTCTAAAAATGTATCTTCAAAGTCTAGCAAAACGCTACCGGAAATCGCGCAGACTTTTGTTAATTCAATCTGTATGTCAGTTGTGCTATCCGGTTCAATAACAACAGTCATTGGGATTTTTACATTTGGAATATCAGTGAATTCCATAGAAAAGGGATCAATATATAAATAATGATCTCCTGGAGTTACGTCGGGGAAAATAAATAAACCATCTTCATTGCTTGCCTGAATCCTTCCACCGAGATTTAATATCACATTTCCTATATCCTTAACGCCTTTATTTATTAATCGACCACGTAAACTTCCTAAATTTTTTATTTTCTTTAATGGGATACCAAAGTGAAATGTATATTTTAGGCCAATGTATCTATCACGATTATTTATTTGTTTTTGTTTTAACGATTCTGACCAATTAAAATTAACTTCATGATTTTGGTGTATAAACGTTGTAAATCTAATTTCAAATAGACTCCGATTACGGTAATATTCTTCAATGTTATAACTATTCTGAAAAGATACGCTCAGCCGTGTCTGTGAATTAATATTATAAGATGATTCAGCACCGTAAATGAATTCCTGCAAGCTGTTTTCAGAATACCGATAAGTATCATAATAGTGAAAAAATGAACTGAGCATTACGGTTGTAATAGGTCTATATCTTAGCGACATAGAACCTTTATAGGAGTTACCGCCACTATTTGTTAAATAATTTAAAGTATTGGCGATTTCGCTACTAATATTTGTTTGTATATTACGGAAGTTATTAACCAATACAACCCTTAGAAAATCTTCATTATAATGGAATTTTTTTAATGGCATTCGGTCTTTTCTTTCACGCTTACCGATGTTTATATTGATATAATCTTGTGTTCTAAAGGAATATGCCAAACCCAAAGTAAAATATTGTGAGTATGGAGAAACACCGTATAAAGTGTCCCTTTGAGCATTACTTTCATCTTGATGAAAATTTGTGAATAATCTAAGGTTTTTATCTAGGACCCACTGGAAATTTCCATTTAAATAACTTGTGTTGTTATAGTAGCCTGGAAAATTTTTACCGGCCATTATATATGATCCTGACGTTGTTGTTTTATTTGTACTATTGATAAGTTCAACACTAAATCCTTGTCCAATCTCTTCATCCAATTTTCCTAATGAATATTCAACATCCATTGATAGACTCTCTAGAGGATTAATTGTATATAAAGCAGAATATAGATTAATGGAATTATTGGAATCTTTAACAATCTTTTGCAGATATGCCAAACCAAGACTGTTTTTATTAAAATTATAATTAAAATAGCTTGCTATTTCTTGCTTATAATCAGGGAAAAAGCGTGGCTCCATATAAAACAATCCCAGGTCATATTTTTTGTTATTAAATCCTGCAAGAATTCCTGTTCCGTAACGCCCAAACTCGGTTAAGGGGGTTAGTAAATAAGTATCATCCCCTATAAAGATTTGAAAATTAGTTGAGTTATAATTAAGATAATATTCATCATACAATCCTAATGTTGTATTGTCAAATTGATCAGGACCTCTTGCACTAATTTCAAGATGATGTTTATTTTCAGGATCAAGGCTGCCTCTGCTATAAAATTCTCCTTGAAATCCATTGTATTCGGCTAAGTTACGATTACGATATAGATACATAGCGCTAAACTTCGAAGGTAATCGGTGATATTTATCGGTTCTATAAGATTTAGCAGGAACAACCGTAACATACGTTTTATCATCTTTTTGAAATGGTCCCGAAGATACCGATAAATCGATAAGCTGTCTAGAATTTGTTTTTAAGTTTGGATCAGTAGAACAAATAACGTTGACGACCTTTGATTCTCCAATATCTAGTGTGATACTTTTTGCACCATTAATTGTGCTAGCTGATGATTGTAAATGTATTTTGCGTGGACTATTACTTTTATTATAGATACTAAAGTCAGCTGAAATTTCTCTTCCAGCCAGGGCAAATTTAGGAGCATCAACCAATTTCACTTCGATGTCTATACGCATAAGAACATAAGTATCTACGTTAATAACCTCTTTATAGTTTATTTCAGAATTATTCAATTCTAATAGGATTTGATAAAATCCCGGTTGGGTTGCAAAAGGGATCATTACTCCAATAGGCAAAATAGTAACGGAATTTTCTTGGATTGTTATGGTTTCATTGAAAAACAATCTCCAGTTTGTAGGTGCACTCAATTTAGCGTTCAATGAAACTGTGTAATTATTTTGATTTGATATTCGAAAAACAATTGTATTACTTGAGCCGGGACTCAGGTTAGAGGGAAGACCTTTAATTAGTTTGGTTTCTATATTTTGACCAAAAACTTGAGAAGAAATCAGTAATATCGATATAAACAGATCACAAATTTTAGCCATCGTCTTTCAAGTGAAGAGTAATATTTACGCCAAAAAGATCATCGGTTGCACAATCGGCAATTAAAATTCCTTGATATACCCCCGGTTTTATCCCAATAATATCAAGCACATATCTTTTTGAAGAAAGAGGGAATATCCGTTGTTTTTCAGATTTAATGATAGGAAGGCTAGTGCCCTCATCGTTAAATAATTCAAGACTTAGAGTTGGCTTAATTAAAATTTGTCCTGTATTCTCTATATCTACTTCTAAATATTGTTGCTTGTTATATTTTTTTTGTGAAATGTTAATAAACTTCAGATCAGTCGTTCCGGTTCCACCAATATTGCAAACGATTTGTATTGCATATCGTACTTTTGATTGAATGTTAACCCCATTCTCATCTTTTTGTATGTGGATAGGGTCGCGCGGTTCAACCATTATTACACTCCAATATGAACCAATAAGAGAATTAGAGTTTGGAACGTTAATTTCAAAATCAATATTTCGTTTTTCCTCACTTTCAATAGTTATAATTAAATTACTTATTTTAACCCAATTTCTATTGGATCTATTATTAAGCAAAGAATCAGTATAAATTGTCTCACCGCTATATTTAGTTGACATATCAGTTTGATATATTGTGACGACTTGTGCACCGTCAGAACCATTTTGCAGTTCAATACTACCCCTATAGATGTTGCCCGGCGTAACGTTAAATTCATGGGCAAGTCCATTTAATACCGCAACACCACTAAAAAGAGTGTTAGCAATCAATATTAAAAAAAATATTAATGATCTCATTTTAATTATGTGATTTGATTTTTACTACTGAGTTAAAGTGTAAGTTACTGTGACTTCGTCCGCAGAGGTACTAGTAATTTCTCCATAATTGGAGTTATTGCTTTTAGCTGAATATTTTAGATTATATCCATTATAAGGGCCATGACCTGAAATGGCATTTGTTATCCCACCTACTAATGTTTGGTCATTAGTAGTCAATGTTAATTCTGTATTAGGAGTCCCCCATGAGCCAAATCCTGAGCCTGAATATGGATTGGAAACCACATTAAGATCAATTCCGTTGATTGGTTCATCAATTTTAACAGATATGTTTCGGGTGTTCCCCGAATTGACAATTGATGTAACATTTAACCATATGCTGTTATCAATATTCACTTGGATGGGATCTCCTGCTTCTATGGACGGGGTCATTTTTAGGATAATATTTTTTGAATTTTCAGATTCAATATCTAACAATGCAACTTTTGGAATAACAATCCTTATGTTATGACTGCCATTACCATCATCTTTAGACATTAGAATTGAACTAGAGGTAATAAAGAATACCAATAAAATTCGGATAATATTAATAAATCTGTTATTCAAGTTGAAGTACAATAGTTTTCTTACAATTAATTTTAACTATTTTTCTCAATTAATCCAATCAGGTATATCCCTATTTTCTTTTAAGATATGACCTGGTTTTCTTTTAACAATTTAATAAATATAGAGCTTTTTTAAGCAAAGCAATAAATTAATATACAGAATATTTTTGTACCATGCGCAATAAATTATTATTAAAAAAAATGGGGATAAAAAAAAGGTTGCGAACAAATTTTATGCAAGCAACCTTTTTGATAGGTATTTTATGTTTTTTATGGAGCGAATGTATATGTTACTTCTATAATAGGACTAGAAGCTACAAGAGCATCAAATGCATTTTCGTCAGGATCGACGGTATAAGTCAACTGAAAACCATTTCCGGCACCATTTGCGGTATAACCACTTGTTATCCCGCCAACTAATGTTTGGTCACCCGTAGTTAATGTTACTTCTGCATTTGGCGTTCCCCAAGATCCTTTCCCGGAACCTGCATATACTGCAGCAACTACCTTTAAATCAAGACCTGGAACTGTTTGATCAATAGATACTGATATATCATTCGAAGCACCTGAAGTAACAATTGATGTTACGTTTAACCATAAGCTATTATCTGTCTGGCTTGCTAATGGATCTCCAGCTTCTGCTGGTTCTAACAAAGTTATAGAAATGTCGTTTGATCCTGCAGACTCAATATCAAGTAAGGCGATTTGAGGTACTGTTAAGGTTATGTTATGACTGTCTGTATTATTATCTGAGTAAGCAATCGAAATGCTCACAATTAAAAGTGCAATTACTAATCGGCGCGTTAGTTTCATTGTATTCTCCTTTATTTTACTAATTTATTATTAAGAGATTTCACTGTTATGGTATTCTCTTCGAATATAAGTGCATCAAATACCGTGCCAAATACATAAACGCAGTAATATTAACAATATAGACAAAGGGTGAATTCCTGAGCTGTGTTGCATTATAGAACACATTATGAGCCGTAATGTTACAATAGGATAGATTTAATATTGTTGAAACCACATTGAGATAATGATAAATACAATTATTTTGTTATATCACTGCAGAATGATAATGTAGAGTATTTGAAATTTATTTATTAGTTTGACTTATAACATTCTACAAGAGCATTTTTGGCATGTAGTATAAGAAGTGAACTTTTGTATAAATAAATTGTTAATTTCTTTAATATTATTGACAACCTTTAAGTTGTCATTGTGTCAAACTAACTTATAAATAGGAAGATCATATCATGTCAATATTAGCAAATGTAATTAACTTGTATACCGCTCCGAGTAAAGTTTTTGAAACTGTAAAAGACTTTGCTTGGAAAAAGGCCATTGTTCCATTATTAATACTCGCAGTGCTTGGAGTAGTATCTTTTTGGGCAATTCAAGATTTAGTCACAGGGGTTCAATATGATGCAGCCATAGAAAGAATTGAAAATAGCTCACGGATTGCTGATGATCAAAAAGAAGAAATAATTGCAAAAATGGAAGAAAAGATGGAAGGTGCACAAATTACAAGTTGGGTTGCAAGCATGCTTGGCGGACCTGTTACAGTATTCTTTATGGCGTTAATTGCTCTATTAGTTGGAAATACCATTATGGGAGGCGGTGCGAAATATGGACAATTAGTAAATATTACTGCTTGGGCGTATATGATAAACATTCTTGAATCAATTGTGAAAATTCCATTAATGCTGAACAAATGGTCATTAGAAGTATATACAGGTTTAGGAGTTTTGGGAATTGGTGAAAAGGGATCGTTTATCAATTCACTACTGGCGAGTATTGATATTTTTGCAATATGGAGGATCGTATTGATCGCAATTGGTATGGGAATTATCTACAATAAAAAAGCAAGACCATATTTAATAGCTATGCTGGTAACATGGTTGGTATTGCAATTGATAGGTGCAGGATTTTCAAGTATTATTGGAGGCATAGCAGGGTAAATATATGATAAGAATTAGAATAACGATTGTTGGAATATTAATAATATTTTCATATACAATATCGGCACAGGAATTATCGATTAACGATTGTGTAAATATTGCGATTGATAATAAAGAAACTGTTCAATCTGCTCAGCTTGATCTACAGTCGGCGAAAGTCGGAAAGATTGGAGTGTTTAGCAATATTTTACCATCGATAAGTTTATCCGGTGGACGCAGTGAAACAAGCTATGCTCAAAATGATTTATTCCCCGCTCAGACTTCCTGGTCAGCTGGGATAACCGGTGCACAAAATATATTTGATGGTGGTGGTTGGTGGAATCGCATTGCGCAAGCAAATAATAATTATCGGTTTGCCGCACAGATGGAAAGGCAAATAATAACAAATGTGATAGCTGAAGTTCATCGTACTTATTTCCAATTATTGAAGAACCAACAATTGGTGGAAGTCGCTAAACAGAGTTTAGAATTAGCTGAACAGCAAGTTGAATTGGCTCAGAAAAAATATGATCTCGGCGCCGCCAAGAAAACCGATCTACTTAAATCTGAAGTGGCGCGCGGTAAAGCACGATCCGCACTAATAACCCAACAAGCGTTTTTATACGTTGCAGTATCTGAACTTCGAAATGCCCTGGGAATGATTGGCGATAACAGTGAATTGAAAGTTAAAGATGAGGTATTGCCATTACAATCCGTTCCCGAATTTAACGAAGCGATTGAAATCCTGAAAAATAACAATCCCGGAATATTAGCTTCCGAGACTCAACTAACCGACGCTAAACTTCGAAAGAAACTAACTTTAGCATCAAGGTTACCTTCGTTGAGTGCTTCTTTGTCCTACCAAGCGTTTGATAAGGAATTAAACGGACTGACTGACGCATTTAAAAACGAATGGATGATGACAAGCGGTTTGAATTTATCATTTCCAATATTTCGTGGAATGGCGCTTTCAACGCAATCGCAGCAGGCAAAGCTCGCGGTGCAAAAACAAGAAAATAACATGACCACTATTAAAAATGATGCCATTGTCAGATTGGAGAGCTTACTGGGAATTGTTAGCGACTATTTTAAGATAATACCGATTAACGAAGAAATATTAACATCGGCGGAAGAGGATTTAAGACTTGTAAGTGAACGTTATAGATTGGGCTCCGCATCGATATTGGAATTATTGGATGCACAAGTTTCCGTAACTCGGGCACGCGTGGATTTGGTATCATCAAAATACGATGCTAGAATTCAAGAAGCTTATCTTAAAGCGCAGTTGGGAATTTTAGATAAAGATTTTGATAAAAATTAGAATTAACAACGAAATAAATGAATAGTACAAAAAAATTTAAAACCTGAAGTAGTAATTGTATTTATTGAATATTTCGTTTAATTCGATTTATTCGTTGTGAAAAAATAGGAGTTAGTTTTGGCTAAAAAGAAAAAAAATAAAAAGAAATTATGGATAATCATTGGAGTTGTCGCAGTCATTATTATTTTGGTTGTTGGGAATCTGTTAAAATCGGATACTAGTGCATTTATAGTAGAAACTGAAAAGGTAAAAAGACAGACCATTGTACACAAGGTAAATGGGAGCGGTGTGATTCAACCGGAAGTTGAAGTAAAGATCAGTGCAACAATATCCGCCTGGATTACTGATATAACGGTGGAAGAGGGAGACTATGTCACGAAAGGTCAACATTTGATTTCATTGGATGAAAAACAGGTTAGAGCTTCTTATAATCAAGCTCGTTCTTCTGTAAAATCCGCACGTGCAAGCTTATTGCAAATAAAAGCACAAAAAGATCGTACGGAATCACTTTTTGCAAATGACCTAATTTCTCAACAAGAATTAGAATCAATCACTGCCCAACACCAGCTTGCCGAGAGTCAACTTGAACAAGCTCTTGCTGGATTATCTTCTCAAGAGGATCAACTTTCAAAAACTCGGATTGTTGCTCCACAATCCGGTACGGTTGCAAAAATTACCAAAGAAGTTGGTGAAATGGCTTTGGGTTCAATGTTTCAAGCTGATGTATTGATGATCGTGGCCGATCTCTCCAAGATGGAAGTGGTTGTGGATGTTAACGAGAACGATGTTGTCTCCGTCGCCGTAGGCGATACCGCAGAAATTGAAATTGATGCTTTTCAAGATACTTCATTTACGGGCATTGTAAGTGAGATCGCACATATTGCAGAAACTCAATCGCTTGGTACACAAGAACAAGTAACGAATTTTGAAGTGAAAGTTCGGATGATAGATGTCCCAGAAAATATACGACCCGGTATGAGCGCCACTGCTGATATTGTTACTGACGTTAAGGAAAATGCATTGTCAATTCCTATTCAAAGTCTAACAGTAAGACAAGAAGGCTGGCAAGAAGAAGCCGCCAATATCAAACATGGTCGCACTAAAAAATCCGATAAAACAACTGAAATTGACAATGCAGATAATGGTGAACAGAAAAAGAAAGAAATGGTTGAAGTCGTATTTGTTGTAGGAGATGCCGAAGAGTCTGATGCTAATAATGATGGAAAAAAACAACATAAAGGACCACCAAGTAAGAAGAATCAAAAATATTCATTAATCAGACCCATAAAGGTTGGCATTTCTTCCGAAAATCATTATGAAATATTAGAAGGACTGGAAGAAGGAGAACTAATAGTTACCGGCAGTTATAAAGCAATCAGTCGTGATCTAAAACATATGTCGGAAATTGAGGTTGAAGGAAGTTCAAATAAAAAGAAAGATAAAAAAGAGGATAAATAAATAAATGTCCTCAGCAGAAAAAAATGGCGAGATGATTGTTCTTCACGCGGTTAAAAAAATCTACAATTTGGGCGCTGAAGATGTGCATGCACTAGATGGTGTTGATCTTAATATTAAAAGGAACGAATATATTTCGATCATGGGACCCTCGGGTTTAGGGAAATCAACATTAGTGAATGTAATTGGTTGTCTGGATACTCCATCGGAAGGTACCTATATATTTGAAAACGAACTGGTTCACGAAATGGATGATAACCAATTAGCATCAATTAGAAATCGAAAAATCGGATTTGTGTTTCAGACTTTTAACTTATTATCAAAATTGACGGCTTTGCGCAATGTTGAACTTCCTCTTATCTATGCTAATGTTCCTCGTGAAGAACGTATGGAGTACGCGGAAACTGCTCTGGGAAAAGTTGGATTAACGGATAGAATGAAGCATAAGCCGAATGAAATGTCAGGCGGACAGCGACAAAGAGTAGCAATCGCTAGAGCGCTAGTAACAAATCCATCAATCATCTTGGCTGATGAGCCGACAGGTAATTTAGATAGTAAGAGTGGTGAAGAAATTATGAGTATTTTTGATAGTCTGCATGAATCAGGAAACACAATTATATTGGTCACACATGAGCGTTATATTGCTGAACATGCCAACCGCACAATCCATCTTTTAGATGGTAAAATTCGTACGGATGAATTGAATCATGTAAAGAATAAATAATATTAGTATGTTTCAATTATTCTTCGAAAATATTCGCATTGCAATCAATGCCATCTTATCTAGCAAAATGCGTTCTTTCCTCACAGCGCTGGGAATAATAATAGGTGTTTTAGCCGTGACTTTGATGGGCACATTAATTTCAGGATTAGACAAATCTTTTGAGAAAAGTATGTCGATGTTAGGGAAAGACGTATTTCAAATATCCAAATTTGAATGGTTTGGAAATCAAGATTATTGGGAATTGAGAAATCGCCCGGACATGAAACCTGAGTATGCTGAAAAATTAGTAGAACAAGGCAAATATGTTATAGCTGCTTCGTCACAGAGTTATAGAATGTCTGATATGTCAAAAGGTGAAAAGAGTATTACGGGAGTATCAATTATTGGAACTACAACAGATTATATGCAGACATCAAATACTACAATTGAGGAAGGACGATTTCTTACGAATGGAGAAAATAACTCCGGTTCAAGAGTTGCTGTTATTGGGTACGATGTAGCTGAAGAACTATTTGAAAATTCAGATCCAATTGGCGAGAACGTTAAAATTGGACCATATAAATTTAGAGTTGTCGGTCTCATTGAAAAGCAGGGAAAATTCTTAGGTTTACAGAGTATGGACAATCAAGCAATAATCCCCCTTGGTACTTTTCAACGATTATTTTCCCGTCGTGGATTTTTTCAGTTATCTGTAAAAGTTGATAAGAATTACATGGAAGATGCTGAGTATGAAGTTCGATCAATAATGAGAAGAATAAGAGGATTAAGACCTGAAGAACCGGATAATTTTGCCATCAATAAGCAAGAGGCATTCGAAACAACCTATAAAAGTATTAAACTAGCTATTGGCGGTACTGGGATTTTTATTACAGTTTTATCTTTAATTGTTGGTGGAATTGGGATTATGAATATAATGTTTGTTTCGGTTAAAGAAAGAACAAGAGAAATTGGAATTCGTAAAGCTATTGGCGCTACCCGTAATGTGATCCTTAGTCAATTTCTGATTGAGGCAGTATTAATTTGTTTGATGGGAGGGCTGACTGGTCTCGGATTGGCATATGCTTTAAGCTTTGTCATAAATCAATTTCTACCTTCAACTATGCCAGTTTCACTAGCGATTTTGGCAGTTATTATTAGTCTTGTTGTTGGTATTATGTCGGGTTTAGTGCCTTCGTACCGAGCTGCAAAATTAGATCCAATTGAGGCACTTAGCTATGACTAGGACAAAACGCAGTCACTTAAAAAATACTCTTAAAGAAAGTTTTCGTATGGCAGTTGATGCATTAAAAGCCAATAAGCTTCGTTCAATTTTAACATTATTAGGAATCGCTATAGGCGTATTTTCCGTAATCGGCGTTATGACTGCAATTCGTACGCTAGAATCATCTATAAATGAAGGACTTAATATTTTTGGGACCAATACTTTTCTTATTCAAAAGTATCCTGTTATTCAAATGGGACATAGGGATGCAAAATATCAAAACAGAAAAAATATAACTTATGACCAATTTATTGATTTAAGAGATAGAGCAAAACTACCGACATTGGTTACCGTAGCAGAAGGAACGGGTGGCATTTCAATTAAATACAAAGATGAGCAAACAAAAGGTGTTATGGTTGTCGGTGGTTCAGTCGGCGCATTGCGAGCCTATAATAATATCGTTGCTGATGGTAGAGATATTAATCAACAAGATATCGATAATTATAGAAAAGTTACAGTTATTGGGATGGATGCAGTTGATCAATTATTTCCTTTTGACGATCCACTTGGAAAAGTTATAAAAATAGGTGGTATTGGATATACCGTTATTGGAGTATTGGAACGAATGGGGGAATTATTTGGGCAGAGCCAAGACAATCTAGTTACCATTCCTATTACAAACTACTTGGAAAGTTTTGATGACAGATATACGTCATTGCAAATAACTATTGAGGCAGCATCTGCAGAATTATATGATAAAACCATGGATGAAGCAATAGGAGTTTTACGTGCCATTAGAAAGGTAGAACCCGGGGCAGAGAATGATTTTGAAGTTTCATCTAACGCAGAGTTGATAGAAACTTTTAGTGGTTTTACATCTGGTGTAAAATTGTTTGCATTTGCGGTTAGTGTGATTGCCTTGGTGGTGGCGGGTATCGGCATCATGAATATTATGTTAGTTTCAGTTACTGAACGAATTAAGGAAATAGGTATCCGCAAAGCGATTGGGGCAACGCGTCGTGATATTCTTACACAATTTTTATCAGAAGCGGTTTTCTTAAGTGAATTCGGTGGAATTGCAGGCGTGATATTGGGAATTGCAGGCGGTAATCTTGTTGCAATGTTTCTGCATGTACCCGCTCAAATTCCTATATATTGGGCAATAATTGGATTAGTAGTATGTTCAGTAATTGGTATCGGATTTGGTATTTATCCTGCCTATAAAGCAGCCAAGCTTGATCCAATTGATGCATTGCATTACGAATAGATATTTAGTCGAGAAATTGTTGTAAAGAAAAAGTATAGCTTTCTTGAATTGCTACATTATTTTTTAGAAAATTCATAACGTGCTGTCCGCAATTGCTGCCAATTTCATTTTCAGTTAGATCACCAATACTGACTATAACTTCGTATCCGGTACTTCTTAAGTTGTCAATTATTTGATATTGTTTGGATGGCTTATATATAAACGAATCTAATTTGTTCTGTAAAGCCTTGTAAGTAGGATTTACGGGAGTTATTTTGATTAAAAAATCATCAGGATTGAAATATTGTAGTAACACATTGGACTCTACAATTGAGTCACTTGAAAGTGCGAAATTAAGCGTGATTTTTTGTCTATCCCCTTGGTGGAATTTTTCACCAAATTTCGCCATTTTTTCAAAACTCCACTTTTTAACTGGTATTAGCCAATCTCTTTGATTCAAATCGGTACTGTGAATTGAAAACTGGAACTGAAATTTGTTTTTATAATATTTATTCTTAATCAATAGGAGTTCCTCAAAAAATTCATCAGTTCCATTAGGAGCAATTGTTGACAAAGATGGATAAAATCCGGGCGCATTATAACGATTAGGAATTTCCTTTAAAACATCAAGTACAGCAGGGTTAAGTGTTGGTTCTCCCATTCGAGAGAACTGAATTTTGAATTTCTTTGAAGGAACAGTTTCCCCGCCAAAACGGTTTTTAATTAAATAATCAATTTGAAATAACAGCTCATCTTTAGTTGGCTTGCCATTATAATAGCTGCCGGCATCGCAAAAACGGCACTTAATTGGACAACCATATAGAGTAGAAATGATTAAAACCCATTTCTCGTTTATGGTAAAAGGTGGCGGAAGTGATTCCACAAATTCGAGCAATTTACCGTTGTCTGATTGAGCAACATATACAGTTGCTAATTCATCATTTCCGGTTTTTGCAATTACTTTCATTATTATTTATTGTTAAGAATGCTATAAATGTTCATCGCTGTAAAAGTTCCATCGCCCACTGCGATCGCTGTCTGTCGAAATTGTCCATTTTTAACATCGCCGATTTGAAAAACGTAGGGATTTATCAACAGATTTGTATCTATAAAATCAAGATTTGGTTTGCGTCCAATTGCGATGATTAAGTAATCAACTAAAATTGATTCATCAGCGTTTTTCAAAATAAGTTTTAATTGTTTATCGATTGTGCCGATTTCCTGAACAACTGTATTATCAAAATATTTTATCTTCGCAACTTTTGAAACCCTGTCTTGTAAAATTGGCAAAGCTTTAATTTGATTGCCTCGATTTAGAATTATTACTTTATTATTGACGCAGAGATTAAGTGCATAGTCAAACGCACAGTCACCTGCACCAATGATCGCGATATCCTTGTTTTTGATTTGTCCTAATTTATAAATCTCAAAAAATACCATTTTTTTTACATCATCACAGATAACAGGGACTTTCGGTACAAATGGTTTCGTACCACTCGCAATAACCAAATATTTTGAATGATATACATTTATATTTGTCTTTATGTTAAATGTATCTTTAGCCCACTCTACATTTTCAACGGTTTCAAGTTTGATATTTATTTTGTTGTTTCGAGTTTGTTTTTTTAGAAGTTGAACAAATTTATTACCGCTTATACCATTGGGAAAACCGGGGTAGTTCTCAACAAGATTAGCATTTTTGAGTAAACCACCCATTTCATGCTTTTCAAATACTATGTAATCAATATTATAGCGCTTTAATTGAATTGCACAGGCAATCCCGGCTGGTCCTGCGCCAATAATAATAACGTTTGTACTTTTACTTACCATTAAACGCATGTATTAAATTTTCAATTAAAGTGATGTTAA
>JAHJCW010000097.1 GCA_018812885.1 bacterium
AACAGGAACAATAACCTTTGACTATATTTTATCCCATAACCAAAAATTACTAGAGCATAGCGATCGCGATTACGGTGTGGCTTTTGAATTGCTACTAATCATAATTGAAAAATTGTTAAAATTAAGTGATTTTCGTGATATTTATTTAATGAGGCATTTAGTAACACACTTATTTTTTCTATTAGGTGCTTTTTTTTGTTATAAGTTAGTTGATTTTTTATATAAAAATAAACGAATGGCTACAATTGGTTTTTTATTTATTGTACTCCACCCGGTCATTTGTACTAATTCTTTTTTCAATAGTAAAGATATCCCGTTCATGGCGATGTTTCAAATTTGTCTGTATATCGTCGCGGTGACATTCAGAAAAAAAACCGTAATAAATTTTATCATATTAGGAATTAGTGTTGGTCTCTTGATAAATATTAGGTTAATGGGCGTGTTACTGCCCTTTTGCATAGGTCTGTTTTTGATTATTGATGCTTATAAAGAAAAAAAGTACCTGCATAATTTTAAATTAGCATCAATTTTTGCGATTGCTACTTCTATGACATTATATATTAGCTGGCCTTATCTTTGGACTGCACCGATTAAAAATTTTGTGTTAGCTTTTAAAAATATGGCCAATTATCATTGGGGTGGCGTTGTATTATTTAATGGTCATTTTATTAAGGCCACTGAAGTTAGCTGGGATTATATACCTGAATGGTTTTTACTAACAACTCCAGTATTTTTCCTAATAATAGGATTACTTTGTACAATCCTTTTAATATTTCATTTTTATAAGAAACCTTCTGCCTTTATTTTTAATTCCAAGGATAGAAATAATCTGTTATTTTTAATTTGCTTCTTTTCTCCGCTAATAGTTGTCATACTCATACACTCAACATTGTATGATGGCTGGCGACATATGTTTTTTATTTACCCTTCTTTTGTTTTAATTAGCGCGTATGGATTAAATTTTTTATGGGGGAAAAATAAAAAAACCATGATTGTAGTCTATTCTTCTATATCCATTATTTTAATGGGGGCTTATATAATTAAAGCATTTCCTTTAGAACATACATATTTCAATCCTTTTGTTACTTTAACTACGCCAGAATATATTAGAAAAAACTTTGATTTGGATTATTGGGGTCTATCATATAAGCAATCTTTAGAGTATATTTTAAAAAATGATGACTCGCCGTCTATCAATATATGTGTTGCAAATTTCCCCGGAGAGCTCAATGTACAATTTTTACCTCCTCGTGATAGAACAAGAATAAATATAGTCCCAATGGATCAAGCGACTTATTTCATCACAAATTATAGATGGCATCCTCAGGATTATGAAGATATTGAGAAATCTGAATTTTATTCTATACATATAGAACATAATACTATAAGTAAAATTTATAAGCTTAAATAATATTTAAGAATACAGCATAAATTACAGAGACAAAGCACATTAAAAATGGGGTCAAGCAAATCTAACATAGAAAGCGTAATTAAGACAAAAACAACGGTAAAACCGATTGGAACATTATAGATGAATAAAAGATTCATCCCAATTGCTTCAGATTTTTTGAAGCTGCATGAACAGCACAAGTTAATTGATTGTTATCGTTCTATAATTGAAAAACATGGATTAGTGCAATCATCCAAACCGATGCAGAATAGTGAGAATTATTTTTTTATACTGACCGGTGGTACAGAGAATAAATTCATCGAATTAGTTAAAGATGTTAAGAATTCCGATAAAATTAAAATTATAGCAATTGGAATAAACAACTCCCTCCCCGCCGCACTTGAGATACTTGCGTATGTAAATCAGGAGGGAAAAGAGGGTAAAATTTATTATCTGAAAAATATAAATGATTATAATGGGTTATCCGACTGAACGAGTAGGAATTATTGGGAAACCATCCGATTGGCTGATAGCGAGTGTTCCAGCTGATGATGTATTAAATAAATTAGATGGTTTTGAGTTTATAAATATTCCGATTCAAGATCTATACAGAATTTATGATGAAGTTCTGCCAAAGGCAGATGGCAAACTATTAGAATCCTTTCCTATTTCAAATGATAATATCGATCAAAATGAGTTCAAAAAAGCCGAAGCATTTTACTTGGCACTAAAGCAACTTGTCGATGAAAAAAATCTAACTGCATTTACGATACGATGTTTTGACCTATTACTGGAATACCAAACAACGGGATGTTTTGCGTTAGCAAAATTAAACAATGAAGGCATTATTGCCGGTTGTGAAGGCGATATTGTCAGTCTCATCGGGATGATTATTGCCGTGCGGCAAACAGGACAGCAAGTTTGGATGGCAAATCCCTCACAAATTGATATTGAAAATCAGCAGTTAATATTAGCGCATTGTACCTTGCCCACTTGTATGGCTGAGAATGTTAAACTGGACACTCATTTTGAATCCAACCAAGGAATTGGATTAAGTGGCAAACTTAAAGAAGAAGATGTCACGCTCTTTAGATTAGGGGGAAAGGAGCTAGATAAAAAGTTTGTAATCACCGGCAAAATCATTCCGCACGAACATAATCCTAATTTGTGCAGAACTCAGATCAGAGTTAAAGTTGATGATAGTGAAAAATTAAATCAATTGTTAACCAATCCACTTGGAAATCATTTACTTGTTTTATTTGGAAAACATACTGATATTCTAGCTGAATATATAAAAAATAAAAGGATTTAGAATTGTTTACAGATGCAATAGTACGAACACCGTGTAAAAATATAATAAATGGCATAACAACTTCAAATGAAGGTGAACCGGATTATATAAAAGCAATAAATCAGCACAAACTTTATATCAACGCATTAAAATTTTGCGGTTTAGAAGTTACTGTTCTTCCTGAAAAGGATAATTACCCGGATTCGACTTTTGTGGAAGATGTTGCCCTATTAACTCCAAATTGTGCGATTATCACCAATCCCGGCGCTCCCTCAAGACAAAAGGAAACCAATTCTATTAAAATGGTAATTGTAGACTTTTACGACACTATCAAAGTGATAAAGTCGCCTGGAACAGTTGATGCCGGTGACATAATGATGGTTGGATCACATTATTATATAGGTTTATCTAAAAGGACAAACTCTGCTGGAGCAAATCAAATCATTAAAATTCTAAATAAATATGATATGACCGGCTCAACTGTACCGTTGAGCAATATGATACATTTAAAATCAGGTGTAGCTTATTTAGAGAATAATAATTTAGTTGTAACCGGTGAGTTCATAAATAAACCGGAATTTAAAAAATTCAATCTTATCAAAATTGATGATGATGAAAGTTATGCGGCTAACTGCGTTTGGATAAACGATTATGTATTAGTTGCCAAAGGATATCCTAAAGCAAAGAAATCAATTGAACAAGCGGGATATAAAACTATTGAATTGGGTATGTCGGAATTCAGAAAGTTAGATGGTGGAATAAGCTGCCTATCATTAAGATTTTGATTTACCGATTGCTTTAATAAAAGGTACAACCAAAACTAATCCGGGAATAAAGAATAATGCCATTGCCGGGAACACGAAATTAATTCCGTAATTTTCAGCTATTAAACCGCCGATACCGGCGGCAAAAGAACCAACTCCAAAACTTAAGAAAAAGCTGATCCCGTAACTCAATCCACGATGCTTACTGTGCGATATTTGTGCAATTAAAGAATTCCCAACCGGCTGCCAAATAAAATGTGTAACTCCCAATAATATGCCAAAGATAACAAGTGGAATTCCGGTTGTGTAACCCATCAATGCCAATAATGGAATATTTAATAGAATGACCCATAATAATATTTTAGGTCTGCAATATTTATCGCCCAATACTCCACCTACCATCTGACCAATTATTCCCGATAAAAGTACTATTGTTGTGAATAATCCCCCTCTAATTGTGTCGGATAATGGTGCAAAAATATTACGTGTTTCCAATGCAAAATGTGCCGGCATGAAGGTTGTAAATCCGGCAAATGCTAACCCGACCATTATGATCATTCCATAATATAATAATAGCGCAGGGCGATTGGTTGCTTCGGGCTGAATATGGTCAGCGGTTTCGGGTTCCCGCTTCCGCGATGGGATAAATATCATTGTGCTTAAAAACAACAATAACATAATAATTCCCAATACTAAATATGGCAATCTCCATCCACTAAGAACTGTGAGAGTTGCACCAATTATTGGTCCTAACGCTAAACCTATAGAGCCCATAATGCCATGAAAAGCCATACCTTTGCTAATCGCTTTAACGCGACGTGAAATTATAGTAAGTCCGGCGGGATGGTAAATACTGCTGAATAAACCTAGGGACATCAGACCGCCGGTCAATGTCCACAATGTTTGCGATAAAATAATAATAATTATTGAAGCTACTACACCAAGTTGATAAATTAATAGTAACGTTCTGCCACCTAATCTTTTCTCCAAGATTCCGGCCGGTAAAGCACCGAGACCAAACATGAATTGACTCGCAGTTGCGATCACTCCAAGAGTTGCTAAACCAACATCAAATTGCTTCTGTAATACTAAAAGAATGGCAGGTAGGACAAGCATCACGGAGTGAACCAACAAATGGCTAAATCCGGTGATAGTAAGAATTGTTTTTTCGTTATTATTCATTTATAAATAAAAAAGCCCTCAATCAATAGAGAGCTTTTAACCAAAGATTAAATCTCTACCGCTTTTCCGTTATCCTTGCTGCTTTACCTGTCAAACTCCGCAAATAATGAAGTTTTGCACGTCGCACTTTTCCTCGCCGGATTACTTTTATTGAAGCGATCATCGGTGAATGAAGCGGAAATATCCTTTCAACACCAACCCCGCTAGATATTTTCCGTACAGTAATAGTTTCTTCAATACCACCATGTTTACGAGCTATCACAACACCCTGAAAACGCTGTACACGTTCCTTGTCGCCCTCCACAACTCGTATATCCATAGAAATTGTATCACCCGGACTGAAATCAGGGATATCATTTTTCAATAAATCTTTTGTTACTTCATGTAATTTGTTCATTCTTTCTTCTCCGTAAGATCACTTTTCTCTAAATATTTTTTCCATATATCAGGGCGCTTAACTTT
Organism: bacterium; assembly: GCA_018812885.1. GTDB lineage: Bacteria > Fidelibacterota > Marinisomatia > Marinisomatales > JAHJCW01 > JAHJCW01. The sequence continues at coordinate 5,090 of JAHJCW010000097.1, forward strand.
TGTACGTTTCTCTCTCTGAGATTTACGCCACTCATCAATTTTTTTGTGATGTCCTTCAAACAAGACATCCGGTACTTTCATACCTTCAATTTCACGCGGTCTCGTATAATATGGTGCATCCAATAAATCTGATGCAAACGTATCACTCATAGCAGAATCATATTTATTCAACACACCGGGAATCAATCTAACAACACTGTCAATGATCATCATTGTCGGAAGTTCTCCGGCCGTAACAACAAAATCACCAATCGAATATTCATGAGTTACGTATTTCTTAACGACCCTTTCATCAATTCCTTTATAATGCCCGCAAATAAAAATTAACTTGTCAACTTGACTATTTTCCATAGCCAACTCATGTGTCCATTGAACACCTTGCGGTGATGGATATACTACCCTCACATTATCAGAATCCAATTGTTTTAAGCTATAATCAATTGCTTTAAACAATGGTTCTGCCATCATTACCATTCCGTCGCCACCACCAAACGGTTCATCATCAACTTGCCGATAATTTCCTAGAGTGAAATCTCGCAGGTTCACAACCTTAAACTCCACAATATTCCGCTCAACAGCCTGCCTAAGCATGCTGTTTGCGATTAGACTATCAATTGTATCAGGTACCGGAGTAATAATTACGATCTGCTTCAACCCAGCAGACCGTCCATCGGATTAATTTCTATTGCTCTCTCATCATGGTAAATTGATTTTACGACTTCAGGAATCACCGGTATCAAAATCTCACGGTCATTATTACGAATTACGTAAATATCATTTACTGGAAGCCACAATATTTCAATCAATTCACCAACAATATCACCAATATCAGTCACAACTGTATAGCCAATTAAATCACCGGAAACTTGATTGATTTCATCATCAATCGTCACAGAAGCATATACATATTTTCCATTGATTGCTTCCGCCTCGCTACGTGAATCAATTCCTTTGAACATGCAGCGGACTTGTTTGCCATCCTTAGCTTTTTCTAATAGCTCAATCTTAGTACTCGCCGATTCGGAGTCACCTAAAAATATCGGTTTTTCCGATATATAATCTTCACAATATCTAGACAAGGGCGCTAACCGTACACCACCTTTCATACCGAATGGTTTTGAAATTCTTGCAATGGCAAACTTCTTTTCCATATTACTTAATCTTTCTTCTCGTTTTTATCGATAACATCTAAACGGGCGCGTTTTCCACCATTTTTTGCATTAATTGCAAATAAAAGTGAGCGCAGGGCAGAAATGTTTCTACCTTTTTTCCCGATTACTTTTCCAAAATCACCTTCACCAACAGTTAATTCAAATATTATTTGTTGTTCACCTTCTACAGCGTTAACATTTACTTCATCCGGTTTATCAACTAACTGTTTTACTACCATTTCTATGAATTCCTGCATTACTACCTCCTATCGGTATCGATTATTTGTCGTCTTTAGCTTCGTCTTTTAACTCAGCACCTTTTGCACTCGGTTTTTCTTCAGACTTTTTCTTTGGAGTGCTTTTTTTAGTTGTCGTTACTTCTTTTGTTTCTTCAGCTTCTTTTTCGATTTCTGTTGATTTATCTTCAACAACTTCTGTTTTTTCGGTCTCTTCTACTCCGGTTTCTTCCGTCTTTAGCTCAGCTTCTTCTTTTATCGACTCAGTTTTTTCCTTAGTTTTTTCTACCGTTGATTCTTCCTGCTCTTTTTTATCTTCAACTTTTTCTTCCGTTTCATTTGTTTCAGCTTTTTCTTCGACCTGTTCCTCTGTTTTTTCTGCTCCTACTTGCTTTTCAGTTGAAGTCTCACTAACAGCTTCCTTTACTTCATCTTTCTTCTCGGATTCTTTAGCTTTCTTTTTTGTTGCTTTTTCAACAGCATTTAACTCTTCCTTAGCCTGAGCTTCTTTTCTCAGAGCAAATTTTTGTATTTCTTTTTCGATTGCTTTTTCATCCAAACCTTGTTTCATTAAATGCCATTTAAAAGAAATACCAGCTCTTTTCATTAAATTATGAGTGATGTCAGATGGTTGTGCACCGAGTTGCAACCAGTGTAAAATACGTTCTTCATTAATTTCAAAATTGTTTGTTTTATCTATCGCAATTGGATTATACCATCCCAATTCTTCAATTGCTGCACCATCTCGTCGTTGACGTGAATCTATCACTACAACTCTATAAAACGGTCTATTTTTCCTTCCGATTCTCTTCAGTCTTATTCGTGTTGCCAAAAGTAATCTCCTCAGTTATTTCCCATTAAGTTTATTGAATCTGCAGACATTTTTGATAATCCCGGTATATTCATTTTGCCCATATTCTTCATCATTCTTTTCATTTGGGCAAATTGCATTAATAGCTGGTTAACTTGTTGCACCGATCTACCTGAACCAAGTGCAATACGTTTCCTTCTGCTTCCATCAAGTGCATTAGGATTCTGTCTTTCCCATGGTGTCATGGAATTTATAATTGCTTCTGTCCAGGTTAATTGTCTATCATCAATTTTTAGACCTTTTAGAGCTTTCCGGTTCATTCCCGGCATCATTCCCAACACTTGCTCTATTGGTCCCATTTTTTCCAGTTGTCTTAACTGTGTTTTAAAATCTTCTAAATCAAAATTATTTTTTCTAAACTTTTTTTCTAGTTTAGCGGCTTCTTTTCCATCCATAACGGATTGGGCTTTTTCCACTAATGAAACCACATCGCCAAATCCAAGTAATCTATCAATAATTCGTTGCGGATCAAATTGCTCAATTCCATCCATTTTTTCCGAAACTCCAACAAATTTTATCGGCTTGCCGATAACCTCAGTTATTGAAATCGCTACACCACCACGAGCATCTCCATCCAATTTTGTAAGAACCGTTCCCGTTATATCCAATGCTTCTGAAAAAGCTAAAGCCGAATTTACCGCATCTTGTCCAGTCATACTATCAACTACAAACAGAGTTTCATCAGGATTGGTTATTTTTGCGATTTCCCTGATCTCGGACATCATATTGTTATCAACATGTAACCTGCCGGCTGTGTCTAAAATTACAATATCAATTTTCTCTGATTTTGCTTTTTTTACGGCATTCTTACAAATATCGATTGGTTTTTTGCTATTTTCAGAATATATGGGAATGTTTATTTGTTTTCCCAATATCTGCAATTGCTCAACCGCCGCCGGGCGATAAACATCAGCTGCAACAAGTAAAACCGACTTCCCGAATTTTTTTAACCGATTTCCCAATTTTGCCGCTATAGTAGTTTTTCCCGAACCTTGCAATCCTGCCAATAATATTACTACCGGTTTACTCTTGCTGAATTCTAACTGAACCGGCTTTTCACCTAATAAAGTAATTAATTCATCACGGATAATTTTGATGAATAATTCTCCGGGTTTCACGGACTTAATTACCTTTGTTCCTTCTGAACGTTCCTTTACCCGCTCAATAAAATCGCGGGCGACTTTGTAATTTACATCGGCTTCCAGTAATGCACGACGGATATCCCGCACAGTATGCTGAATATTATCATCGGTAATTTTACCGAGACCGCGTAAATTCCTAAAAACGGAATCAAATCTATCTGCTAGTTGGCTAAACATATTATTTTCAAGTAATCTTGAGCCTGTAAATTTAATTGGAAATATGCACTATATTCAATTATTTTTAAACAACATATTATCAACGATTAAATATCTAAAATATCTGTGTAAATTGATTAGTTTTAAATTTATCTAATAAGGATAATTATTAACTTTTTAGAGGCACAAGTTCAATAATACCTACAATATTTGTTCAAATGCGTAAAACATTAATAAGAACTTTCATAGTACTCATGTTGTTCATATCCAATGGATTAAGTCAGGACTCCCTCCGGTTAGTGAACCTTTATAATTCTACGGATGGTCCAAACTGGATAATTAGCATGAATTGGTTAAGTGAACGACCAATCTCTGCGTGGTATGGAATTACAGTTCAAGACAGCAGCGTTACTGCTATTGAGCTACCGCGTAATCATCTATCAGGACAACTTCCGGAGGATATTAGTCAATTAACAAACTTAGAAATATTAAATTTATCAGATAATAATATATCCGGTGAATTACCAGTTTCTCTGCAACACTTAGTCATACTAAAATCTTTGAACTTATCTCATAACCAATTACACGGTAATCTGGCAAATATATTTAACAGTCTTAAAAATTTAATTACACTAGATTTATCTTATAATAATTTTGACGGAAATATTCCAAAGGACTTAGGTGTACTAATAAAATTAGAAGTTCTCAATTTATCCAATAACAATTTTCAAAATAGTATTCCGGTTGATATATTTCGAGTACAAAATTTAGTTGAATTAAATCTACAGAATAATTCATTGACCGGTTCAATTCCACGTCAAATTGGAAGTTGTAAAAACCTGCAGATTTTGGACCTATCGCGTAATAAACTGACTGGAAATATACCAAAGGAAATTGGCAAATTAAAAAATTTAACGCAACGGTTAGCACTTGATCATAACGAACTTAGCAGATTAATTCCAACAGAAATCAGTTTACTTTCCAACCTTCAGCATATTTGGTTGAATAACAATCAATTTTCAGGAATTCTACCTTTTGAAATTGGCAAAATGGAAAGTTTGAGGTCGCTATTTATTTATCATAATAATTTTGTTGGACCCATTCCTTTAACTGTGGGAAATCTAAGAGAATTAGAAATATTTTACGGTCAAAACAATTCGTTTGGTGGCAATATTCCTCAAGAATTATGGTTTTTACCTAAATTAAAAATGTTAAGATTGGAGAATAATAAGTTAGCGGGGATAATCCCCGGTGACTTAAGAATTTTGAGATCCATTCAATCAATAGACTTAAGTAATAATCGTTTTGAATCAATATCCGATTCAATATCATTTCCATCTTCCTTATTGTCATTTAATTTAATAGGTAATAATTTATTTTGTAAAAATAAGTCCGGTGAAACCGATAGTATTTCGTTTGTTTCCCAAGATGACATAGCAAATAAAATAATCGGATTAGATCAACAAAATTGCGATGATAATTCATGGTCTTCTTTTTCAATTGGAACCGATAATATTGATTTTGAATATGTAAAAACAGATTCTACCGCAGAACGAAAATTCTGGATCACTAGTAATAATTCAGTAACTAATTTCCTAAGTTTTCAACATTTTGATGATAATAATTTTTATCTTTCGGACTCTTTATTAAGAATCAATCAAGATGATACTATTTTTGTTTCAATTGTGTATTCTCCAATTGATATTAACAATCACTATGATGTATTGATCATTAAAGATATCAATGATAATAAAATTAAATTTATTTCCGTGGTTGGAGAAGGAGTTGAATCTTTAATCCCCCAAAGAGATAATTCAGTTCCATGGAAATTTAAACTTCATCCCATATCAATCAAAACGGATTCAGATACGATTAATATTCAATATGATGTACCTGAAAAAAGTAAAGTAAATATCACAATCTTTAATTTAGGCGGACGACCGATTAAAACTGTTATAGACAACATCGCCGATGCGGGATTTCATACTTTTGCTTGGGATGGTACGGATGATGGAGAAAATCTAATTGAGAGTGGAGAATATTTGTGCGTTATGCAATCTGGAATGTTTATTCAGATCCAACATATATTACTATTATTTTAAAATACTTGTAAAAGTTTAATCGGTTCATAATAAATTCGACAATCTAATTTTAACAGAATAAGATATAAATGAATAACTTTTTCGAAAAATATAAAAAATTACGGAAAGATCAAAAAATTGATCTTGGAGATATTGAAAATCGAACCAAGATTAATATTAAATATTTAACTGCCATAGAAGCCGGTAGTTTTGATCAAATACTCGATCCTTATAGAAGGTTATTTTTACGGGCTTATATTAGTGAGATTGGCGCAGATCCCGATTTAGCCGTCAGCGAATTAACCGAATATCTATTAAAAAAAGATATTCCCCAATCTAAAGAATCTGAAAAAATTGAACCGGAAAAAAATATTGCCGAAGGGGAAAAAATGGATATTTCCATTCCTTCGGAAAAAAAAATTAACAAAATTCAAGATATTTCTTTAGGGTTAGAAAAAAAGAGGGCAAATACGCAAACAACAATTTCCCCTAATTTAATCAAAGGTATACTTTTTCTTGTTTTTTGGGTAATAATTATTATTGTTATCAGAAATATTACACTAGACACTAAAAATGAAAACTCAAATTCACAAAACAACCAGCTATCCGCAAGTAACACAAACCTTACAAATTTTGAACAATTAAAAACGGATTTTATTGAGGTAAGCTCTCAACAGACTGTAATTGAACAATCTCTACCTTTAATTATTAAAATTGTATCTAAGAAAGCTCTTGGAATTTTTTCAGTACAAGATTCATTAGAAGTAAAATCATTTTCAATTGCTGCTGGAGATCAGAAAACGTTTTCATTTAATACGAATCTAGATATTTTATTGAATCACTCCGAGGGAGTTAACACATTTATCAATGGAGAAAAGATCCAAGATATTAAGCCACAACAAACACCGGTTCGATTAATATTTTTAGTTGAACCAAAATCTGTCACAATTAAACATTACTCCAAAGCGGGATAAATTTACCCACAAAATAATATTACCTTTCTCTCTCTAGCAAATTAGAGATATTAAATATTTTTAAAATAATTATTGACAAAAGTGGTTTATCTGACTAATATTGTGGGTAATTGTGGGTAATATTCCCTACTATTATTGGTGAAATGGTGAAAAAAACAACGCAAAACTCATTTTTTGGTCAATATTCCTACTCGATTGATACGAAAGGTCGAGTGAATATTCCTGCGAAATTTCGCCAGGTTTTATCTGATGATAATGATAAGACATTTATTATAACACGTGGTGAAGAACGCTGTATTTGGGTCTATCCATTGGTCGTGTGGCAAGAAATTGTTGCGGGATTACGTAAATTATCGGCGGTTTCTCCAAATAATCGCCATTTTATTCGTAAGACTACACGCTATGCCTCACTCGTGCAATATGACAGTCAGGGACGTATCATACTTACCAAACCTCTTATTGATTATGCAGGACTTGATAAGGAAGTCTATATAATTGGTGCATTAAATAAACTTGAAATATGGAATCCTGAAACTCTTGATAAAGTAGATTCTGATGATACCAATATTGATGCGATTACCCTCCACGAGTTAGCAAAAGAAATAATATTATGATCGGTGATAGGGTAAATTCCATTCCGGAACATCAACCAGTAATGGTATCGGAAGTGATGTCTCACCTTATTACCGATGTAAATGGAATATATATTGACGGAACCATTGGCTTAGGAGGACATTCTAAGGAGATTCTGTCATCTCTCAACAAAAAAGGCCATCTCATCGGCATTGATCGCGATGACAAAACCTTATCCATTGCAGAAAAGAACCTTGCTCGTATTAGTACAAACTTTTCGCTATATAATCGCTCTTATGCCGATACAGATTTAATAATAAAAGAATTTGGTAAACAGGCAGTAAATGGAATTCTATTGGACCTGGGGCTATCCTCGGCACAATTAAATGATCAAAGTCGTGGTTTTAGCTTTAATGGCGATGGAACATTAGATATGAGATTTGATCAACAACACGGTGCAACTGCTGAACAAATATTACTGTCTAAACCTGAAACGGAGATCGCTGATTTTATCCGTCTATATAGCGAGGAACGATATGCAAAAAAAATCGCATATAATATTAAACGTGCAGAAAAAATGGCTACAGTAGATGACATTAGGGAAGCGATTAGACTCTCAACGCCACCTGCTAAAAGAAATCGCACATTTGCGCGTGTATTTCAAGCTATCAGAATCCTAGTAAATGACGAACTAAATCAATTAAATATTTTCCTGGATAAATTCATTAATCAATTATGTATTGGTGGAAAAATCGTAATTATCAGTTATCATTCTCTTGAGGATCGTTTAGTAAAGCTTGCATTCAAAAAATTAAAAGCCGAAGGTCAATTATTGATTTTAACGAAAAGACCTCTTATAGCCACAAATGATGAAGTAACCGAAAATAGCCGTTCTAAGAGTGCAAAGCTTCGCGCAGGAGAACGTATAAAATAATGACAAAGGAAAAATCAAAATTTAATCCGCGCAAGCAAAAACAACTTATCCGCTCATTAATTCCATTTACTATGGTCGTTGTTGTGATTTCTGGTTTAATTGTTTATTTGTGGATCTCATCAGAAGTAGATGAAACTTTGAATGAACTTGAAATCCAACAAAGTATTGTTGTTGAACTTAATGATGACATCAACATCCTAAAGGATGACATTGAATATTTGGAACGTATTGATGTACTGACTGCCCGTGCAATGAATGAATTGGGTATGGTATTTACCGCACCTGAAACAATTGCAATATATGTGGATGGATCAACTTTAATTGATAACAAATGACAAGAATTTACCAACAATATCAGCGCCGTATTTCGTTTCTATCATTGCTTGTAATTTTTGCATGGGGCGGATTGGGGTTTCGACTGTTCAATATTCAAGTTGCAAATGGGGAAAAATATCATGAACAGGGTCATAAACAAGGTCAAACAAAGGAAATTTTACCTGCGCTAAGAGGAAATATTTTTGATACCAACGGTATTCCGCTAACGCGGAATATCATTCATTATACTATTGCTGCTGATCCATCAATAGTTCAAGATAAACAAAATGTTGCAAAAGAATTGTCAAAAACAACCGGTAAACCGATCAATCATTATATTAAAAAACTTAGTGATAAAAATAATTTTGTTTATCTTGAACGGAATCTGCAGAAAAAATATGTGCAATCACTAATAGAAAAAAATATCGACGGAATTATTATTCAACGGCATGCTAGTCGTTCATATCCTCAAGAAAACATTAGTGGACAATTAGTTGGTTTTACAAACGTTGACAATACCGGTTTGATTGGTATCGAACATGTCTATGACCAACAGCTTTCCGGCAGTGATGGTTGGATAATAAAGCAACGCAGTGGCATGGGGAATGTAAATTTTAATAACAAATATCCCAAACAAGAACCTGTGGACGGTTCTGATATTCAACTTACAATAAATATTAAATATCAATCTATTTTACAGGAAGAATTACTAAAACAATTAAAGAAAACCGGCGCATTAACAGCTTCGGGAGTCATAATTAATCCACAGACGGGTGCCGTATTAGCAATGGCGTCGCTACCTGATTTTAATCCTAATCAACCCAATAAATCCACCACTGAAAATCAGAAAATTAGACCTTGTACCGACCAATTTGAACCCGGATCAACTTTTAAAATTGTCGCTGCAACAGCAGCAATTGATAATAATCTAGTAAATATAGATGATGAATTCGATTGTGAGAATGGCACGTACCAATACAAATCTGTAACTATCAATGACCACAAGCCACATAGTATATTGACTTTTGGGGAAATCATCGAACAATCAAGCAATATTGGTATAATCAAAGTTGCTTCACATGTCGGTGATAGATCATTATATAATTATGCCCAAGATTACGGTTTTGGAACACCTACAAGTATTGGATTAAGTGCTGAATCTGGTGGAACGCTACGCAAATTAAGTGAGTGGAGCCAAATTTCATTAGCTGAGATATCAATGGGACATGAAGTCGGAATAACTGCGCTACAATTAGCGATGGCATACGGCGCTGTGGCGAACGGCGGAATTTTGTTAAAACCGTATATAATTAATACAATCAATAATATTGATGGTATTTCGATTTATTCTGAAGAACCGAAAGTTGTTCGGAAAATCGCTAATGAAAATGTAATGAGCCGGTTATCGCAACTTTTAGTAAAAGCTGTCGAAACAGGTACAGGTATAGAAGCTGATATTCCGGGTTGGCAGGTAGCTGGCAAAACAGGCACAGCACAAAAAAATATTGATGGCGTTTATTCTCATACAAAATTTGTTTCAAATTTTGTGGGATACTTACCTGCAAGCAATCCACAATTATTATGTGTTATTACACTTGATGAACCCAAATTAGGATATCATTGGGGTGGAACTGGAGCGGCACCTGTATTTAAACGGGTTATGGAGCGCATTATAAATCTTGATGATTCCATTAAAATGCCTAAAAATATCATAAATGAATCAATCACTCGTGAACCTATTTTAGTTGAAAATAAATTAAAAAAATCAATTAAAATATTTAAAAATGAACCGATTCTACTTTCATCAGTTGCCAATGAACCTGCACCCGTTCCATCATCTAAAAAACAACAAAAAATTAAAGCAGAAACAGTTATCCCAAACGTAAAAGGGATGAGTTTAAAAAAAGCTATTAATACTCTTCACAATTCTGGATTAGAGTCAAAATTTGCTGGTTCAGGTACTGTTGTATGGCAATCGCCTAAACCTGGGACAATTTCCTTTACGGGAACAATTTGTTCAATTGGATTAGAATAATATGTTGCTAAATAAAATAGTAAAACAGGTTGTTTCTGCCGATGAACAAATTCCCAATATTCACGTTAATGGATTATCTCTAGATTCGAGAACTATTATAAAAGGCAATCTATTTGTAGCAATTCCCGGAACTAATCTTGACGGACATGATTACATCCAACAAGCTATTAAAAATGGTGCTGTTGCCGTTATTACAAATGGGAGAGATGTTGGTAAACTATCTATTCCACAAATAAAAGTTGCAAATCCACGACGAGCTGCTTCGATAATTGCGGCAGATTATTATGGTCATCCGACTCGACAATTAACTGTTATCGGAATAACAGGCACTAATGGAAAAACAACAACTGCATCATTGATTCGTTCAATATTTTCAACAGCCGGTATCAAAATCGCCCAAATGGGAACATTCGGTTTAATAGCCGAAGGATTCACAACTAAAAGAGATTTAACTACCGCTGACCCGATTACTTTACATAAACAATTTTCCGAATTATTGAAAACCAACTTTACGCATGTTGTGATGGAGGTATCATCACATGCGTTAGATCAATATCGCGTGGCAGATATTGATTTTGACTACGGTGTTTTTACTAATCTCACACTGGAACATTTAGATTATCACAAAACCATTGAAGATTATTATTATGCTAAATCAAAATTATTCAAGATGTTACCTATAACAAGTACAGCTATTTTAAATATAGATGATAATTATGGCAAGAGATTAGAAAATGAATGCAATGTACCAGTTATCGCAATTTCTCAAGAGCAAAAAAGAGACATTTATTTCGAATCGCATCATATTTCTTTAAATGGCATAAAAGGTGTTATTCATGCTGCAAACCAAACTTACAACATCGAATCATCATTAATAGGAAAATTTAATTTAGATAATATTTTAGCGGCAGTAGCAGTTGCACATTCTGCAAACATTGCAAAGAACGATATTATTAACGGTATTGCATTATGCAAAAGTGTTCCGGGAAGGATGGAGGCTTTTAGAACGCAAAGAGATGGTTTAGTAATTATTGATTACGCTCATACTCCCGATGCCTACGAAAAAGTCTTAAGTACGATTCGTGAACTCACTAACAAAAATTCAACAATAACAATAGTATTCGGTGCAGGTGGCAATCGCGACAAAACAAAAAGACCAGTAATGGGTTCCATTGCTGAAAAATATGCCGACAAATGCTTTATCGTGCCCGACAATCCTAGATATGAATTTGTTGATGATATTAATAAACAAATTATTAGCGGTTTCCAAAATAATAACTATGAAGTTTTTAAAGAACGTGGTAATGCTGTCCGTAGAGGTTTAGAAACATTAGAAAATAATGATGTTTTGGTAATATTAGGCAAAGGTCGTGAAGAATATCAGGATGTGGATGGTAAAAAACTATTTTATTCCGATATAAATATCATCGAGGAATTTTTAAAATGAGAATCTCTCTACCCGAACCAAGGCGATTCTCTAAAGTGTTTAAGACTATCACAGGCAGATCATTTGTATTGCCAATATCAGGTATCAGCACAGACAGCAGAGAATGTATTGACGGTGATTTATATATATCAATTAAAGGTGAGAATGTAGATGGCCATCAGTTTCTTAAAGATGCACAAAGCAACGGGGCAATTGCAGCACTAGTGGTTGAATCCAATAACGTAATTAAAGATATGCAACAAATTGTAGTAGAAAATTCCGTAAATACTATTGGTATAGTTGCCAATGCATGGCGAAAAAAATTTAATATACCTGTTATCGGAATAACCGGTTCGAATGGCAAAACTACAACCAAAGAATTAGTGAAACATTTTCTTGATTCAAAATATAATGTTCATGCTACAAAAGGAAATTATAACACTTCAATTGGTGTACCATTAACACTATTACAATTGCAAGGAAACCATAATTTTAGCATCGTAGAAATGGGTGCAAATCAACTCGGTGATATAAAGACACTTTGTCAAATAGTTGAACCTACGGATGGTCTTATCACAAACATCGCACCTGCTCATTTAGAAGGTTTTGGCTCCATTGAAAAAATTGCACAGGAAAAATCAGAATTATTTACGTATTTAACTAAGGGCATTGCTTTTAAAAATATTTCAGATGAATGGATCAATACTTTTACAACCAACGCAAATTCAATAACATACGGCTGTACCACCGAGTGTGATTATAGCGCAGATTATTATCGGGAAACCGACGGAAATATCATTTTAACAATAAATGCTAATGAAATAAATACAAATTCACAAAACATGGTATTTGCTAAAAATATTTTAGCCGCATCAGCTGTTGCGAGGTCATTTGGAATCGAATGGACTGAGATACAGAATAGAGTTTTATCATTTTCTCCGACCTATGGCAGAGGTGTTATTAGAAGGTATGATTCTATCACTGTAATAGATGATACCTATAATGCAAATTATAATTCCACATTAGCGGCAATTGAACACTTTGCTCAATATCCAACAAAAGGAAGACGAATATTTGTATTTGGAGACATGGGAGAGTTGGGCGACTCTTCGAAAAAGTATCATGAGAAAATCGGTGAAAAATGTCTTGAAAATAATTTAGATGCAGTTTTTACGGTTGGTACTCAAACTGTAATAACTGATAGAGTTTTGGATTCATTAAAATATCATAAACATTTTGATAATAAAGAACAATTATCAAACGAATTGATCAATTTCGTACAAAATGAAGATATTGTTTTATTTAAAGGATCACGCAGTATGGAAATGGAAAAAGTAATTCGCGAGGTTTTCAAAAGCTGATGTTATATCACTTGCTATTTCCACTATCTAATGTATGGTCGCCATTTAATCTGTTTCAATATATAACATTCAGAGCGGTAATGGCGTCGATATTTGCTTTGCTAATAAGTTTCCTCATCGGTCCTTGGGTTATTCGTCAATTGACTCACCATCAAATCGGCGAACAGATACGATCCACAGGGCCACAATCTCACCACATAAAAAAGGGCACGCCAACAATGGGAGGCGTAATGGTTCTCACCGCCATACTCCTCCCAACCCTCCTTTTTGCCCAATTGAATAATGTTTATATACAAATAATTATTATAGCCACCTTATGGATGGGATTATTTGGATTTATAGACGACTACTTAAAAGTGATCAAGAAAAAAGAGTCAGGATTAATTGCACGATATAAACTGGCAGGTCAAATTACTCTTGGGATTATAATCAGTGCTTGGATGTATTTCCGCCCCGAATTTGCCGAGCTATGGAGTTATACATCTGTCCCATTTTTTAAAGATACAGTTTTAAGTTTGGGTTGGTTTTATCCAATTATGATTATTTTAGTTATTACAGGATTCTCAAATGCCGTTAATTTAACAGATGGTTTGGATGGACTTGCATCCGGTTTACTTGCTATATCGTTTGCTGTATTTACCGGTATTGCTTATGTATCGGGACGTGTTGACTTTTCCAATTATTTAAATATCGAATATCTTCCCGGTGCCGGAGAATTGACAATATTCGCAGCGGCTACAGTTGGTGCTTGTGTAGGATTTTTATGGTTTAACTCTGCTCCTGCCTCAGTTTTTATGGGAGACGTTGGCTCACTTTCTACCGGTTCTGCTCTTGGGACAATGGCTGTCTTGCTGAAAAAAGAACTTCTACTATTTATTATCGGCGGAGTATTTGTCATAGAAGCGCTATCAGTTTTATCACAATGGGGTTATTTCCGATATACTAAAAACAAAACCGGCAAAGGAAAACGTCTATGGAAAATGGCTCCGATACATCATCATTATGAATTGAAGGGATGGACAGAGACTAAGGTCGTCATACGATTTTGGATAATAGGATTATTGTTTGCTTTATTTTCACTAACGACGTTCAAGATTCGATGAATAAGATAGAAAAAAATATTAATGGAATAAAAAATTTATCAATTTCCGTAATTGGATTAGGTCGAAGCGGTGTCGCAATAGCACGCTTAGCAAATTATTTAGGTTCAAAAGTATTTATTAGCGATAATTCATCATCGGATTCGATAAAGGTAAATTTGCACTCTTTAGAATCCATGGGAATCAAAGGTGAAATAGGTGGTTGTAGTGATAAGATTTATACTTGCGACTTAATGGTTATATCACCAGGGATTCCCGCTGATTCACCTATAATTATAGAGTCGCAAAAAAGAGGAATCAGGATTATTGGTGAAATTGAATTCGCTAGTTTATTCACCAATTCACCCATAATTGGAGTTACTGGCTCAAACGGAAAATCTACAACTGTACATGCACTTTTTGAAATGTGTCAATCTGAGGATATTCATGGAGTTTTAGCAGGTAATATTGGATTGGCTTTCTCAGATAAGGTTCTAGAAGAATTGCATAATCCAGACCCTAAAAGAGTATATATACTTGAAATTTCAAGTTTTCAGATGGAATTCATTGAGAATTTTCATCCGCATATATCAATTTTTCTGAATATTTCACCCGATCATTTGGATCGACATAAAACTTTTAAAAATTATTTAAACGCCAAGCTTCGCTTAGCTGAAAATCAGACAGAAAACGACTGTGTTATTTATAATGCTGATGATAAGATTTTAATAAAAGCTCTAAAAACACATACTGCAAAAAAAATAACATTTAGTCCCAATTATTCTGAGAACAGTATTTACAGTATTAATAATTCAAATATCATTAACAAAGAGTGCGCCAAACTCACACATCTCAAGAACATTGGGTTGCCCGGGCAGCATAATATTTATAACCTCCTTGCAGCTGCTTCGGGCGCCCATTGCTTGGGTATTTCAGACATCAAGATTGCTGAAGTCATGCAATCCTTTAAAGGGATACCGCATAGACTAGAAAGCATTACAAAAATAGATGGTATTGAATATATAAATGATTCAAAAGCTACAAATATTGACGCAGTAAAGGTTGCGATTAAGAGTTATGAAAAACCCATTATTTTGATATTAGGCGGTCTGGCAAAAGGTAACGATTTCGCCGAATTATTGCAGTATAAAAATAAAATTAAATATATTATTGCTTACGGAACTGCCAAAGAAATGATCTATAAAGAACTATCCTCCACATTTGAAGTCAGTAAGATAGAATTATTACAAGATGCGGTAAAATTAAGCTACCATAAAGCTGATAATGGCGAAATAGTATTATTATCTCCCGGATGTGCTAGTTTTGATCAATTTAAAAATTTTGAAGATCGTGGAATCAAATTCACCCAATGGGTGAGAGAATTGGAAAAATGAGGCAATTAGAAATTTCCAAAAAAAGATTTGATCAACCTCTACTATGGTTAGTAATCGCATTAATTGTGATTGGTACCGTTATGCTGTATAGCTCAAGCACAGCAGTTTCGTTAGCCAAAACAAAAGGTCAGACCGATACATATTTTATCGTAGCACATTTAATACGGGTATTGATAGGTCTCTTGGCATTAGGATTTTTTATGTTTTTCGATTATCGTAGACTAAAATCCATAGCACCATTTCTAATAGTTATCACTGTAACGTTATTGGTTTATACCAAAGGTTGGTATCTAATTAAAGGTATCCCCTCGCCGGGGCGATGGCTATATTTGGGGACATATTCGTTACAAACTTCCGATATTGCCCGCATTGCATTGATAATATATCTTGCGGCATTCATGGCAAAAAAGAAGAATCAGATTCATGATTTTTATTCAGGATTCTTTCCACCGTTATTAGTAATGACAATTATAATAGGGCTTATTATCCTTCAACCTGATTTTAGCACAGGTATTATGCTTTGCATCATTGGAGCAATGATGTTGTTCATAGGAGGAGCACGTTTTATTCAGCTTACAGCGGCAGGTGCAGCTGCTGTTCTAATAACGATTCCGCTGATGTTATCAGTATCATATAGTAGATTGCGTATTTTGACATGGTTAGGTGGTAATGAAGATGTTGTTGATGCCGGTTATCAAATTACACAATCATTAATAAGCCTTGGTAACGGCGGGGTTTTTGGAATGGGGCTTGGTAACAGTATTGCAAAAAATCAATTTTTACCAACTCCGCATACAGATTTTATATTAGCTATAATTGGTGAAGAAACAGGTTTGGTTGGAACGCTAATTCTGCTCACAATATTTTTAGCAATTTTTCAACGAGGTATAAAAATTGCTAAGGAATCAAATGATTCTTTCGGGGTGCTTCTTGCACTCGGGTTATCATTCAGTATCATTTTATATGCATTCGTTAATGCCGCTGTTGTAACAAATATTTTCCCTGTTACCGGCCTTCCATTGCCCCTAATCAGCTACGGGGGTTCAAGTGTTCTAACCAATCTGATTGCACTCGGTATTTTACTGAATATCAGTCAATCTAAACGATCTTTAACTCACGATCAGGTCTGGAAACCCGGCTATAATGGATAAACAACTTACAGTTCTAATTGCCGGTGGCGGTACTGGTGGGCATTTGTATCCGGCTATAGCAATTGGTGAATCAATGCAAATAAGATATCCCAATGTCAGAGTTCATTATATGGGTTCAAAATTTGGAATAGAATCATCAGTTTTACCAGTAAAATCTCTTCCACATACATTATTGCCGATACGCGGGTTACAACGTGGATATAGTTTGCAATCATTTTCAAGAAATGTTTTACTACCATGGCGCTTGTATCATTCAATGAGGATTGCTAAAAAAACCATTAAACATCTTGAACCTGATATAATCGTTGGAACAGGTGGCTACGCAAGTGCAATTCCATTAAAAATAGCTGTAAAAAGGAAAATTCCGATTGTATTACAAGAGCAAAATTCATATCCCGGAATAACAACTACATATTTTGCTAAGGAAGCAAAGCGAATTTGTATCGCCTTTGAAGCGGCAAAGGACGAATTATGTGGTAATACTATTTTAACCGGTAACCCAATCCGTGCAAATATATTAAATGGAGACAGAAATAAAGGCGGCTTATCATTTGATCTAAATCCCAACCAAAAAACAATATTTTTATTCGGAGGAAGTCAGGGCTCGGCTTTTTTAAACAAAATTATGAATGATTGTGTTTCAATGTTTGGTTCAGAAAAAATACAAATTCTATGGCAAACCGGACAGAATCAATATAAGCAGTTTAGACATTTAGACTCATCACTTGTAAAGGTTCGGTCATTTATTCACAATATGCCGGAAGCCTATGCAATATCAGATTTAATCATTTCACGAGCAGGTGCATTGACTTTATCAGAGATAACCGCCTGCGGTAAACCAAGCATTTTGGTACCTTTCCCCCACTCAGCTGGTGATCATCAGACTAAAAATGCAGAATCTGTCGTAAAAGCACAAGCTGCAATATTAATACCTGAAAAGGAAATGACAGCTCGGAAACTATTTCGATCCGCTATCGGCATTTTATATGACGACAATAAATTAGAAAGCATGTCAAACAATGCGAGAAAAATCGGTATTCCGGATGCTACAAATAAAATAATTGATCAAATTTTAGAGGTAGTAAAAAGCTAATGTTCAGAAAAGTTAAAAAAATCCATTTTGTAGGAATTGGCGGAATAGGTATGAGCGGAATCGCTGAATTACTACTGAACCTAGATTTCAAGATCAGTGGTTCAGATATTCAAGATTCCGAAATAATACAAAATCTTATTACGAAAGGTGCAACAATATATACCGATGGTCACAAAGCTGAAAATGTTGGTGACAGCGAAGTATTGGTCTATTCAAGCGCTGTTAGAAAAAACAATCCGGAAATACTTGAGGCAAAAGATAAGGGAATTCCAGTCATTCGGCGTGCCGAAATGCTTGGAGAACTTATTGCAGTTAAGGAAACATCTATCGCTGTAAGCGGTACGCATGGCAAAACATCTACCTGTTCAATGGTAGGTAGCTTACTAGATGCTGCTGATTATGATCCAACGCTCGTAGTAGGTGGATTAGTTAAAACAATCGGGACAAATTCATTATTGGGACAAGGGGATATAATTATAGTTGAGGCGGATGAATTTGATCGCAGTTTTCTTGCGTTGCGTCCTACAATTTCTATTGTTACAAATATTGAACTTGAACACACTGATTGCTACGCAAATATGGAAGAATTACAAAAAGCATTCATCCAATTTTGCAATTCAGTTCCATTTTACGGAGAAGTAATTGTCTGTTTAGACTCTCCCGGTGTACGAGCAATTATTTCAGATATATATCGTCCAATAACAACCCATGGAATTTCAAGCCAAGCGGATTATCGTGCGGAAAGCATTCAATTTAAAAATAATTCGATTACCTATTCGGCATTTTATCATCATAGTAAATTGGGACAAATTAAATTAAATGTACCCGGTCACCACAATGTACTTAATTCCTTAGCTGCCGTGGCAATTGGAATGGAAATGGAAATTCCCTTTGATATCATCAAGAAGGGATTAATTAAATATGAAGGTGTAAGACGTCGTTTTGAGATCAAGGGCGTTATTAATGATATTATGGTAGTAGATGATTATGCCCACCATCCAACAGAGGTAGCTGCTACACTTAGCGCAGCACGAAGCGGTTGGAACAGGCGAATTGTGGCAATATTTCAACCACATTTATTCACAAGAACACGTGACTTCTATCGTGAATTTGCAGAGTCATTTTTAAACAGTGATGTATTAATTGTAACAGATATTTATCCAGCTCGCGAAGATAAAATTGAAGGGATCGACGGGAAATTAGTCGCTAAAGCAGCAAAAGATTTAGGTCATAGACATGTGCATTACATCCCTACTTTGGATGATTTAAATGAAAAATTAGATGAGCTAATTCAACCCGGGGATATGATAATCGGTATTGGTGCCGGCACAATTTGGCGCTATATCGAAAAATATTTTCAACATTTAAAAGATACTTATAAAGATAATTAAATAATGGATTTAAACCAGTTAAAAAAAATGATTACCGGCAATATTATGGAAAAGGAGCCAATGGCGCATCATACATCGTATGGTATTGGTGGACCGGCACTAGCATATATTGAACCTAAATCCATACAAGATTTGCAAATAGTTAAATCATTTGCTGAAAAACATCAAGCACCGGTTTATTGTGTTGGTAGTGGTTCAAATTTGCTTGTATCTGATGATGGTTTAGATGCGTTTGTTATATCCTTAGAAAAATTCTTTAAGAGTGTTTCATTTGATGAAAATAAATGCCGTGTTGGAGCCGGTGTAAAATTGTCAAAATTGGTGAAAGAATGTATTAAACAAAATTTAATTGGACTTGAGACTCTGATCGGTATTCCGGGAACCCTAGGAGGAGCATTAATTATGAATGCCGGAGCTTTTGGAAATGAAATCTCAAATTATTTAACTAGCATAGAATTACTAAATAGCAATGGTATTATTGAGCATAAATCTGTTAATGAAATTGAATTTAGATATCGTGCATCATCTTTTAAAAAGGATGATATTATACTCAGCGCCGAATTTCAATTAGAAAAAGCTCCTGAATCCAAGATATTAAAAAATCGTGATGAGGCAAATCTAAAAAGAAAAAGCACACAACCGCTCAAGTTTCGTTCAGCAGGTAGCATATTTAAAAATCCAAAGGATTTTGCGGCAGGTTATTTAATTGACCAAGCCGGATTAAAAGGAAAATCAATCGGTGGGGCAATAATTTCAGATATCCATGCAAATTTTATTATTAATCAAGGCAGCGCGAAAGCTGATGATATCGTACAGCTAATAAAAATCATACGTAATAC
>JAHJCW010000098.1 GCA_018812885.1 bacterium
GCGCAGTTTGCGGATGAAAATTGCTCAGATGAGCCGAAGTACACAAACAATTGCAGAGTATCTTGAAAATCATCCATCAGTTGATAGAGTACATTACCCAGGACTGCAAAGCTATGCTTCTCATGATTTGGCAAAAAAATATATGAAGTTGGTTGATAGTGATGAAAATCTTTACGGATATATGCTTTCAGTCGAAATAAAAGAACGGAAAGAGGGTTCAACTGAAAATACACGAAAATTTTATGACGGTTTAGATATGATTTGGCGTGCTACCGATTTAGGTCGCGTTAAAACAGTTGCAACATTAAATGCCATCTCTACTCATCAGCAACAAGGAGAAGAGGGTCGTGCATTAGCAAGTATTAAGCCAAATGCTGTTAGAATTTCTATCGGTATTGAAAACCCTGATGACATAATTTCGGACATTGAAAAAGGCTTTGCAAACATCAAATAGCATCAAGGATTAGATATGAAAACTAAAATTGCTTTAATCGGATTTGGGACAGTTGGTCAGGGATTGTGTGAGATTTTACTTTCAAAAGAGGATTATCTCAAGTCAAAATACGGCTTTGAAGCAAGTATTGTCGCTATTAGCGATGTGCTAAAAGGGGCAGTTTATTGTAAAGAAGGATTAGATATTCAACAATGTTTGGATTTAGTCAAAGATGCAAAAAATCTAGATGAATATAAATGCGACGGAACCAATTGCAATTGTGAAAAGGGTTGGGATGCAATCCGCACAATTAAGGAAACTAATGCGGATATAATTTGTGAATTAGCCTATACAGATGTAAAAACCGGAGAACCTGCAATCACACATTGTAAAACTGCCTTTGAAAATGGTAAACATGTAGTCACAAGTAATAAGGGACCAGCCGCACTTAAATATTCTGAAATGCAAAATCTTGCTGAAAAAAATAATGTGAAATTCTTGATAGAAGGAACTGTAATGTCGGGTAGCCCCGTTCTTAACTTGGTAAACGGACCACTTGCTGGATGTGAAATAACAGCGATCAAAGGAATTTTAAACGGAACCACTAATTACATGTTATCTGAAATGGAAAAAGGGATGACTTATGATAATGTGTTAAAGAAAGCACAGGAATTAGGTTACGCCGAAGCTGATCCAACCGGAGACGTTGAAGGATTTGATGCAATGGCAAAGGTTATTATTTTGTCTAATGTTGTAATGAACGCCGGAATTAACGCGACGGATGTTGACAGGCAGGGTATTACAAACATTACTCCTGAAATGATTTCGGATGCTAAAAAAGAAAATTCTCGATGGAAACTGATAGGATCAATTGAGAAAGTGAAGGACGGTATTAAGGCATCAGTTAAACCGGAAAAACTTCCACTTACACACCCGCTTGCGAATATAATGGGTGCAACAAATGCTCTGACTTTCATAACAGATTTACTTGGTGATGTAACAATCATCGGAGCAGGTGCCGGGAAAATAGAAACCGGATATTCAATTTTAACAGATATATTAGAAATTCATCGAAAACAATAAATAAAAGAACTCACAATGAAAAATATCAGATCAAAAAAACTCGATACGCAAGTTGCACATGCCGGTACAAATCCCGACAAAACTTATGGTGCAGTAGCACCACCAATTTATCAAACATCTACGTTTAAATTTAGTTCGGCTGAACAAGGTGCCAAAAGATTTTCAGGTGAAGAACCCGGATTTATTTATACTAGACTAGGGAATCCAACAACGGCGGCTTTGCAAGAAGCTGTCGCCATTTTGGAAAAGGGTACTGACGCATTAGCTACAGCTTCGGGAATGGCTGCTGTATCTACTATTTACATGACGTTTTTAGATGCTGGTTCGCACATGATCGCTTCCGAAGCAATTTACGGTCCTTCACGAGTTGTGGTGGAAAAAGAATTTTCACGTTTTGGGGTAGAATTTGATTTTGTTGACACTTCCGATATTGAAGAAGTTAAAAATGCAATTAGGCCAAACACTAAATTGATTTTTATCGAAACACCCGCTAATCCTACAATTAAACTAACTGACATTAAAGTTTGCGCTGATATTGCACATTCCAATGGAGCAGTTTTGGCAGTTGACAATACATTCATGAGTCCAATATTGCAAAATCCATTTGATTTTGATGCAGATATTGTATTGCACAGCATGACAAAATATATCAACGGTCATACCGATGTGGTTGGTGGTATATTAGTTTTTAATGATAAAAACCTCATGATACGTACTCGTAAAGTTTTATTCAATCTTGGTGGCACAATTGATCCGCATCAAGCTTGGTTGGTGCTTCGTGGCTTGAGAACACTTTCATTAAGAGTGTATAAAGCTCAAGCAAATGCACAAATTATTGCCGAATTTCTTGAAACCCATCCAAAAGTT
The DNA here is from genome assembly GCA_018812885.1 of bacterium. GTDB lineage: Bacteria > Fidelibacterota > Marinisomatia > Marinisomatales > JAHJCW01 > JAHJCW01. Next base: position 2,384 of record JAHJCW010000098.1, read on the forward strand.
GAATGGGTGCGTTATCCCGGCTTGAAATCACACCCGCATTATGAATTAGCTAAAAAACAAATGCATGGTTTTGGCTCGATGATTAGTTTTGAGGTTAAGGGTGGAGTAGAAGGCGGACGAACTGTTATGAATAATGTTGAATTGGCTACATTGGCTGTATCGCTTGGCGGATACGAAACTCTAATTCAACATCCGGCATCCATGACCCATTCAGCGATGAATAAACAAGATAAAATTGACGCCGGTATAACCGATGGATTAGTTCGCATTTCAATCGGTTGCGAAGATGTACGAGATATTCAAGATGATTTAGAGAATAGTCTATCAAAAATATAAAGGTCTAATATTATGAAAATGTTAATCGGCGGCAAGTGGGTTGATAAACAAAAGAAAATTGATGTATTAAATCCTTATGACAATTCATTAGTTGATACGGTTCCGCATGGCACAGTTGATGATATTGATAAAGCAATTGAGATTGCTCAAAAAGGATATGAAATAAACCGTAATCTGCCTGCACATAAAAGAATATCAATTCTTAAGAAAACAGCCGATATCATGCAATCTCGTTATGAAGAATTAGCTAAAACGATTGCAACTGAAGGTTCTAAAACAATTAAGGAAGCACGAAAGGAAGTTGGAAGAGCAATCAATACTATTACAATTTCGGCAGAGGAAGCACGCAGGATAAATGGCAAAACAATTCCATTTGATAGCGCCGAGGGATCGGAAAACCGTGTTGGATATTATTATCGATTCCCGATTGGAATTATCGCTGCAATCACACCCTTTAATGATCCATTAAATCTAGTCGCACATAAATTGGGTCCGGCAATCGCGGGTGGTAATTCTGTTGTATGTAAACCGGCGACTGTTACGCCTTTATCTGCTTTGAAGCTATCAGAATGTTTTTTAGAAGCAGGATTGCCCGGTGAAATTTTATCGGTTATTACGGGTCATGGACATGAAATAGGTGATGCACTAGTATCCGATGAAAGAATACGAATGGTATCATTTACGGGTGGTGTTGAGGCAGGAAAACGAGTCGCAAAACATGCTGGATTAAAAAAGATTGGAATGGAATTAGGGTCCAATTCTCCGGTAATCGTATTGAAAGATTGCGATTTAAACAAAGCTGTAGATTCATGCGTTTCAGGAGCATTTTGGGCAGTCGGACAAAATTGTATTGGTGTACAACGGATTTATATTCAAGAATCAATTTATAATAAATTTCGGAATTTATTCGTCCAGAAAACAAAATCCTATAAAGTCGGATATCAACTTGATGAAAACACCGATATGGGACCAATGATAACTGAAAAAGAAGCAGTGCGTGTAATTGACTGGATAGAAGATGCAGTTGATAAAGGGGCAAATCTTTTGACTGGTGGCACACGCAAAGGTTCACTTGTGCAACCAACAGTTTTCGAAAAGATGCCCGCCACAGCAACATTGGATTGCCAAGAAGTATTTGGCCCGGTTGTCACATTATACTCTGTAAAGAATCTTGATGAAGCAATTGAAAAAAGTAATAATGTAGATTATGGTTTACATGGAGCTGTCTTTACCAATAATCTCAATAATGCTTTTCATGCCATTAAAAATATGGATGTTGGTAGTGTAATCGTAAATGATTCAACAGATTACCGTGTCGATTTAATGCCATTCGGAGGAGTAAAAAATAGTGGTTTGGGGCGTGAAGGTATAAAGTTTGCTTTGCAGGAAATGACCGAACCAAAGGTTGTGTGTTTTAATTTATAAGCATCGAAGAAATGTTGAGTGTTGAATTTTGAATGATAAGTTAAAAGCAGTGACAGTAGCAGTAAATAAGTTTTAAAGTGTTCAGGTGTCCACATTATAAATATTTGCACACACTGAAGCTTTGGCGCAGGCAGGCACGTTTTACGTATCATCCGTGTTCTATTAATTAATAACTTTACTTATAAAATTTTACTGAAAATTCAACATTTAACACTTAAAATTCAAAATTACGGGAGGATTTATGCCAAACAAAAAATCTTGGGCTGAACCATGGAAAATTAAGATGGTCGAACATCTTCGGATGACCACAAAAGAGGAAAGAATTGTAGCAATTAAAGAAGCAGGGTATAATACCTTTTTACTCAAATCGAGAGATGTATATATTGACTTATTAACTGATAGTGGTACTAACGCCATGAGTGACCGTCAATGGGCCGGATTAATGCTTGGTGATGAGGCTTATGCGGGTAGTCGTAATTTTTATCATCTTGAAAAAACCATTCAAGATTATTATTCATATAAATATCTAATTCCCACCCATCAAGGACGTGGGGCAGAACATATCTTTTCTCAAATTATGATTAAAAAGGGTGATTATGTACCGGGGAATATGTATTTCACAACAACTCGCTTGCATCAAGAATTAGCCGGTGCAAAATTTGTTGATATAATCATTGATGAGGCGCATGATACTGCAAGTCATCATCCTTTTAAGGGAAACGTAGATTTAGAAAAATTACAAAAATTAATTGATGAAGTAGGGGCTGACCGTATTCCTTATGTGAGCATGGCTACAACTGTAAACATGGCTGGCGGTCAGCCAATATCAATGGCAAATCTTAAAGAATTACGTGAATTAACAAAAAAATATAATATTCCTATCGCACACGATATGACCCGTGTTGCTGAAAATGCTTGGTTCATAAAGGAAAGAGAAGACGGTTATCAAAATAAATCAGTAAAAGAGATTGTTTATGAGATATGCGCATTGACTGATCATGCTACAATGAGTGCTAAAAAAGATCCTATCGTCAATATCGGTGGATTTTTAGCGACAAACGACGAAGACTTATACTGTAAAGCTCAAAATATGGTTGTCATTTATGAGGGTTTGCATACCTATGGGGGAATGGCCGGACGCGACATGGAAGCCATGGCTATCGGAATCACTGAATCAGTATCAGATGACCATATGCGCGCTCGCGTTGGACAAACACAATATCTTGGACAAAAATTAATAGACTTTGGTATTCCAATTGTTATGCCGGTAGGAAGCCATGGTGTATTCTTAGACGCTAAAAAATTTCTCCCGCATTTAGAACAAGATGCATTGCCTGCCCAAACTTTAGCAGCCGTAATATATATTGAAAGCGGTGTACGGACAATGGAACGTGGAATCGTTTCGGCAGGGCGTAATAAGGAAACCAGAGAAAATTACTATCCGAAATTAGAATTGGTTCGAGTAACGCTTCCACGGCGCGTTTATACACAATCACACATGGATGTTACTGCTGAATCTATTGCCACCGTTTATGAAAGACGTGATTCAATCAAAGGGCTTAGATTTACTTACGAACCTGAATACTTAAGGTTTTTCCAAGCTAGATTTGAACCTATTAAATAAATTGATAGAGCCACAGAGAGCACCAAGAAAAGAATTTTAACAACGAAGTAAACGAATAAAACGATAAGAGTATTTACAAAATAAATAGTTACGGACGCACGAATAATATTTTATAATTATAGTTTTATTAGTGCATTCGTAGCAATAATCGAATAATAAATGTGAAAAATAATCCGATTTATAAAGCACAGTGCTTTGGCAATGTCGAGCCAATTGAATATATGGTTCCCTACCCTAATTTGCGATCCTTGGCAGTTGGCCAATGTATAAAATTCTCTAAAAATATATTGTACAAAGAACTCGGCATCACAAATAGTGATTTCTTAAAATCAATTAATAAAACCGCAAATTGGCTAGCTCACGAAGAAATTAAAAAAGGAGATAGAGTTTTTGTAGCAAACATTCCATCTCCAATGATGGAAATATTGAGTTATGCAATCTGGAGCATCGGGGCGGTATTGGTCATTGCGAATGAAGAAGAAATTGAAATAGCCATCACTAAAACAAAACCCAAATTGATTATTGACAATATAACAGAAAAAGATAAATCATTTATTGAAGAACAATCCGAAGATTTTATTGAAACAAGTACCACTCTACTTTTAGATGAAGCTGTAATATATTTTAATAAAGGGAACGGAATTCGATTAAGTCATTATAATTTGCTTATTAACACATATGGAGTTCAAAAACATCTCAATATATTACATAAAGATGTATTAAATATCGATATCCCGCTAAATACTTCCGCAGGAATTGTATTAAAAACTATTCTACCACTTTATTCAGGTACTTCAATATCAGATAAATCCGCTAATATTACTTTTAGCACTAAAAGTGATTCAGATTATCAGGTGAAATTTGAATGGAAGAATCTCCGTGAAACCAAACCTCAAAGTTTATATATACTACCGGAAGCAACAGCAATCTTAGCTATTGGGTGTACACCGAATCATGTTATTTCAATTATTGATGGAAAAGATAGCTTCAAAATCAATGGCCATTCTATCATGATGGGCTACCTTGAAGACAAAGAAAATAACAAAGTATTTAAATTTGGCAGTCTTATTATACAAAAGTAAATATATCCAATTGATATAATTATTTCTTTTTTATATACTTTTTGCGAGGATTATATACACGCCAATTTCTAATTAAATTATTGTTAATACACTAATTATATGTTTAGTTACTACCTTTGGCACAAAGATTGCATCAATAAGGACAAATCAATCTATTTAGGAGAAAAAATGAAAACAAAAATATCGATATTGAGGGTTACAATAATAATAGCAATCATTGCATTCTTATTTGTACTACCTGTAACTGTATTTTCACAAGACACTCTCGAAGAAGGTATGCAAGGTTTTGGTGAAAAGATGGATGCCTGGGGTGAA
>JAHJCW010000099.1 GCA_018812885.1 bacterium
AAATTCTTAGACTTTGGCGTAGATCGTTTGGGCGTTGAATATGGAACAGGAGGAGAATGTGTACCGGAAGATATTGCTCGTTGTATTGACCATACAATATTAAAACCTGATGCTACTGAGGACGATATCATTACACTCTGCGCTGAGGCTCGGGAATTCCAATTTGCATCGGTTTGTGTTAGTCCCAGTTATGTACCGTTAGCCGCCCAAGAATTAGCCGGATCTCCGGTAAAAGTTTGTACGGTAGTTGGTTTTCCATCAGGGGCACACATGCCCGAAATCAAAGCAATGGAAGCCCGCCTCGCGATTCGCGAAGGTGCCGAAGAAATCGATATGGTAATAAATATTGGTGCTCTTAAAAGTGGTAATGATGATCTTGTATATCGCGACATCCGTACAGTTGTTGAAGCGTGCAATGATGGTAGCGCAATATCTAAAATTATTATTGAAGCCGCCTTATTGACGGAAGATGAAAAAGTACGTGCCTGTACGCTGGCGAAAAGGGCAAGGGCAAATTATGTAAAAACTTCGACCGGATTTGGACCGGGTGGCGCAACAGCAGAAGATGTTGCTCTAATGAGCAAAATTGTAGGTCAGGCAGGGATTGGAGTAAAAGCAGCCGGTGGTATAAAATCGTATGATGATGCGCAAAAGATGATATTAGCCGGTGCGACACGCTTAGGCGCCAGTGCCGGGATTAAAATCTTGCAGCAAGCAAGATCAGTAACGATTTCAAAATGATGCAACACACAATTATTATAAGGAGTTACCCGTGGTAGATTTAAGAGCTTACGTGTTTATAGATAAATTGCAGCCCCAGTATGCTGCCTTTTTAGGAACAGTTGCCCAAGGGTTCTTACCCATTGCCGGAATGGCTTCATTGTATGTAGAGATTTCTCCCGGCATTGAAATCAATAGAATAACTGATATTGCATTGAAATCCACCAATGTTACACCGGGAATGCAGATAGTCGAAAGACTATATGGAATGTTAGAGATTCATTCAATTTCGCAAGCGGACGTTAGGCAGGCAGGTGCTGCCATCTTAGATGCACTTGAATTAAAGGAAGATGATCGGTGGAAACCAAAAATATATTCATCACAAATTATCAGAAGAATTGATGATCATCAAACACAGTTAATAAATCGTATGCGGCATGGTAACATGATTGTGCCGGGTGAGACAATGTATGTAATGGAGGTACAACCCGCGGCTTATGCCGCCCTGGCTGCAAATGAAGCAGAGAAAGCGGCTAACATTAACATCCTTGAGGTGCGCACTTTCGGTAGTTTTGGTCGCGTATATCTGGGTGGTGAAGAGCGCGATATTGAAGTGGGTTGGCGGGCCGCCCTCAAATCAATTGAAGAAGTAACCGGAAAGGTTCAAGATAAGTAAAAAGGGATCAAAATTGGTCCAGGATGATACACATCCAAAATAACAAAAAAAGGAGAATCAAATGTCTGAAGCATTAGGAATGATTGAAACAAGAGGTTTCCCGGCTGCGGTTGAAGCTGCGGATGCTATGTGTAAAGCTGCTAAAGTTGATTTGGTAGCTTATGAAAAAACAGGTGGCGGGTATGTGACAGTTTCAGTGCGTGGTGACGTAGCTGCAGTAAAAGCAGCTTGTGATGCCGGCAAAGCCGGTGCTGCAAGAGTTGGCGAAATTGTATCTGTCCATATAATTGCACGTCCACATGTTAATGTTGATGCAGTATTGCCACTTGGTCGTGAAGAACAAGGAAAGGCAGAACTTAAAAAGCAAACAAAATAACAAGAGGCTGACATGGTTTTAGCCAAAGTAGTGGGTACGCTGGTATCCACACAAAAAGAATCAAGTATGGATGGGCTCAAGTTTCTTATCCTGCAAAATGTTGATATTGAAGGAAAGTCCACAGGTGGATTTGTTGTAGCCGCCGACGCAGTTGATGCCGGCGCAGGAGAAATGGTATTATATGCCAGTGGAAGTTCTGCCCGTCAAACCAAACAAACCAATAATCGCCCTTGCGATGCAGTTGTAATGGCAATTGTTGATAATTGGGAAACAGACGGCAAATTCAAATACAAAAAGGGTATTAATGATTAAAGGAGGTTCTTTGTGTCACAGCTAACGCAAGAACAAATTGACTCTATAGCGAGTAGAGTTCTGTACCAATTACAAGTGCCCAATAAGCAGAAAACCACGACTGCTCCCAAATTGGATATGCTAGGTACGCGAGCATTGGGTGCCGGTTTGTTTGCAGACATCAATACAGCTACCGATGCAGCAAAAAAGGCGCAGTTGGAGTTAATGGAACTGTCATTGAATTTGCGCAATCGAATCATTAGTAGTATCCGCGCCAAAATGCTTGAACATGCTGAGGATTTAGCGCAAAGAGCACTTGATGAGACCGGTTACGGTAGGTTTGAAGATAAGGTGGTAAAAAATAAGTTGGTAACTGAAAAGACACCGGGAACTGAAGTGCTTGAGCCAAAAGCCCGTTCCGGTGATCACGGTTTAACTCTCATGGAATTAGCTCCTTATGGAGTTATTGGCGCTATTACACCGGTTACCAACCCAACTTCCTCAATTATCTGCAATTCGATAGGAATGATAGCTGCCGGGAATTCGGTGGTATTTAACGTGCATCCTTCAGCTAAAAATGTAAGTATCTATAACATTGAACTACTTAATCAGGCAATTGTAGCTGCCGGCGGACCACTAAATCTGGTGACCACGGTTATTAATCCAACTATTGAAAGCGCTCAGGAATTAATGCATCATCTCAATGTAAATCTGCTGGTCGTAACAGGTGGAGCCGGAGTTGTGAAAGCTGCTATGAATAGTGGTAAGCGTGCAATCTGTGCCGGTCCCGGAAATCCTCCGGTTGTTGTTGATGAAACAGCCGATATTGAGCAAGCGGCTAAAAAGATCGTGCAAGGTGCGTCAATGGATAATAATATCATTTGCGTACTAGAGAAAGAAGTTTTCGTTGTGGAATCTGTTGCAGATCAATTAATTGCTGCTTTTGAACGCCATAATGCCGTAGTCCTTAAGAGCCATGAAATTGAACAGTTGGTAAAAGTCATATTTAAAGAAACGAGGGGACAGCGTAAGCAGGGTGTAATTAATCCGGCTTATATTGGTAAGAATATCCAAGATATCTTGATGAAGATCGGAAAACATGTGGAAGATAATATCAGGTTGGCCATTGCTCCTGTTGACGTAGGTCATCCTTTAATTTGGACAGAACAGATGCTGCCGGTTCTACCCGTGGCAAGAGTACAAAATGTTGATCAAGCTATTGATATTGCCAAAGAGGCTGAACATGGATTTCGACATACGGCGATAATGTATTCAAAAAACTTGGATAATCTCAGCCGTATGGCGCGAGTAATGAATTGCAGCATTTTTGTTAAGAACGGACCATCTTACGCCGGAATTGGTCATGGCGGTGAAGGATATACATCCTTTACAATTGCCAGTCCAACCGGTGAAGGTTTAACTAACCCTCGTAGTTTTACGCGTGAACGGCGCTGTGTACTAGTCGATCATTTTAGGATAATATAATGAAAACATATCCCGCAATTGCATTAATTGAATATTCAAGCATTGCCACCGGTATTTTAGCGGGTGATGCGATGTTGAAAAAAGCACCCATAACTGTTATCAAATCAGGAACAGTTCATAATGGTAAGTACTTGGTTTTAATCGGCGGTAGTGTTGCATCTGTAGAAGAATCGTATGCAAAAGGATTAACCGTTAATCCTGACGATATAATTGATAGCATGATACTACCGAATGTTCATCAGCAGTTACACGACAGCATCTTAGGTACACGTTTGAAATGCACAAAGGAATCACTGGGAATAATTGAAGCATCATCAGTTTCAACTATGATCAAAGCATCCGATGCCGGTGTTAAGGGTGCTGATGTTAATATAATTGAGATCCGATTAGCCGATGACATTGGAGGAAAATCGTTTACGATTTATAATGGTAGTGTAGAAGAAGTTCAAGCTGCAGTTGAAATTGCAAAGAATGCTATCACTTCGTCTGAACACTGGGTGAACGAAACTATCATCCCCGATCTGCATGCCGATATGAAAGTCCAAATTGACCAAACCACTTGTTTTGCGCAAGTAAAATTGAGAAAGGTGGTCGATAGTGAGGTTTAACATATGAAACTTGGAAAAGTAATCGGTACTTTGACACCATGTACGGTATATAAAGGATTAGAAGGTGTACCAATGCTGCTGGTGCAACCATTGGATAAACATCAAAAACCGGTCGGACAATCAATTGTCTCGGCTGATTCTACACGAATGGCAGGACCGGGCGAATTGGTTTATTATGAAAGTTCCCGTGAAGCTGCTTTAGCACTGGATCCATGGTTTGTGCCGATTGATGAAACTATCATTGGAATTGTTGATGATGTCCATCTATTAAAAGAGGAAACAGAGTAATGATCTTGGGCAAAGTATCCGGCGCAATTCATTCCACAATTAACCATAAATTTTATGATAATCGCAAACTATTGGTTGTTGATAAACTTGATTTGGACGGTAAACCAACCGGTGCTTATTTAATAGCGGTTGACCACGTTGGAGCCGGAGCCGGAGAAACAGTGTTAGTAATTGATGAGGGTAACTCTGCCAGGTCAATTGTTAAAGATGATATGGCTCCCTTACGGTCAATAATTGTGGGGATTGTGGATCACGTTCATCTAAAACAATAGTCCAATCATAATACTAAATTGGTTCGCTGCCGTGTGAAGACAGCGACCATCTCAATTTTGTCGAGGAGATTACAAAACAAATAATATTAGTATAATATTATTTGTTTGAAATTTAACCTACTACAATCTTCAGATGACTTTTATATCGTGGTTCTTGTGCTATCATTTCTTTTACAAATGAAAAATCATCAATGATTGAATATATAAACATGGAAGACTGAATAACTTGCAGTGCATTCACGTTTAATAATGATTCAACTGATATATCAAATGGGACACCAAAATCCATTGCTTTAACAAACCTTTCGCAATGATTAGAGTCTAAATTAAAATCTTCAAGCAATTTTGGATCATAATTTGTAATAAAATCATATTTTTTTTGTGCATCTCTAAATGAACCCTCAAGACTATTACACACGATCGCCAATGTAAGGGTGGGTCTTAGTGGAAAGTATATTTCTATTCCTGGCACATTAAGACCTAAATTACCAAAAAATCCGAAATCATTTGAGTTTTGTAATGTAATCGGGGTATCAGATATTATAAATGGTAGTGATTCTTCCGTGCGATATAGTAACCAGGTTTTATCATAAAAATAAGGTGCAAAACGGTCGGCATCTAATACCATTTCTATCGATATTTTTTTTACATCATCCTCTTCTAAATTCTGAAACCCCTCTACTTTGGATGGGTCTGCGCCCATATCCATTAAGTGTTTCATTAATAATTGATTCATCTCTTTTAAAGTTTCACGAGTAGAATTCCCTCTAATTTTTTGAACAGATAGAAAAAATGATAATATTTGTTTGTCATTATCAGTGGTACTTGCCAAAGATTCTTCAGCTATAATCTTATAAATTATTTTTGAAATTACATCTTCGAGTTGAGCCAGTGGATATTCAATGGAGAGTCTTTCGTCTTTATAATCGAAATTATAGAACCCATTTTCAGATGCAATATTTCTTATATGCGTTGGAAAGCTATTACCATCATTTTTATTTAAGGCAAATAGTTGCAATTTTTTGTCAACACAAAAATTCTTTAATATAAATTGTGGAACATAATGTTGGTTTTTTACTTCTGTAGAAAGATATTTTTTAACAAAATTATCCATAATATATCTATAATAAGTTAATTTATTTATTCGCTACTTTACTAAATAATTTGGTAATACAAGCAAAATAAATAAAGCCAATTCAAAATCCAAAAATTGCCGAATTGAGATATATGGTCGTACTTTACGTTCAAATACTTATAATAATTTTAATAAACTATCATTTTATGAATTTGTATCAACAGAAAGTGTATCCACAATTAGGTATTATATGACTTTATGTGATTATACTTGACTAAATTGATGAGCTTATATCAAACTCAAAACCCCGTCCTGAAACGGGGTTTATAGAGGGTGGGCGATGGCAGGCTCGAACTGCCGACCTCTGCCGTGTGAAGACAGCGCTAATTTTAATTTTGTCGAGGACGAATACTAAAATTTAGTTTTCTGTATCCACAGAATGTGTATCCACAATGGCAAATCCTTTGTAAATTGAACTGTTATCAGGAGTAATGCTATGTTTCATTTCTTTAGAAAGATTAGACGCAAACTGATAGAAAAAACTCAACTCAAAAAATATCTATTCTACGCTGTTGGTGAAATTGTTCTTGTAGTAATCGGTATCCTTATTGCACTGCAAATAAATAATTGGAATGAAAATAGAAAATTAAAAATAAAAGAATTGAAGATTCTTAATGAGCTTCGCTCCGATTTAATTCAAAATATGAGTGATATAGAAAGTAATCTTGATGGATTTAGGAATTCAATTAATTCAAATAAAGTGATTAAATATCATATAGAAAACCAGTTGCCTTACCACGATTCTTTGGATTACCACTTTTTTAATTTAAGTGCCCTTGTTGCCTTAACGCTCAACCAAACCACTTATGATAATCTAAAACAAATTGGTATTGACATAATATCGAATGACTCATTGAGATTTTCAATATCTGACCTTTATGGACATAAATATCCATTGTATATGGAGTTCGAGAATCGCTATATGATGGAGCATTTTACAAATAATATAAAACCTATTATGATTTCAGAATTTTCAGCGATAGGATATAATTCTTTAGTGCCAAAAAATTATAATCAACTTATAAATCATCCACAATTAAAACAAATTATTAACTATACAATTATCGTATATGCATATTTTATTAGAAACCAGTCCGATTTAAAAAATAGAATAGAATTTTTGATTGGTGAGCTTGATGTAGAGATAGAAAAACTTAGACAATAATAATAACTCTGTCCTAAGAAGGCAGCGCTATACAGTTATTTTCTCGTCGTGAGGAATTTCTTTCAACAGTTTTGCATCCACAGAAAGTGCATCCACAAGTGTATATTGCAGCTATTACGCAAAAATAATCGTACGTAATTTCATCAATGGAACAATCCCCGATTAAGAAAGGAACCGAGGTTAATCTAACAATTGAATCGCTTGCCTATGGCGGGAAAGGTGTTGCTAAGGTCAATAATTTTGTAGTATTCGTTAAAAATGCCATACCCGGACAAATTGTTAGAGCATTAATATATAAAAAACGAAGTGCTTTTGCGGAAGCACGACCTATTGAGATTCTTAAGGAATCAGCCAATGCTACCGCTCCACGCTGTAAACATTTTGCGCATTGCGGTGGTTGTACGTTTCAGCAATTAGATTATGCCGCACAAATCGAACAAAAAAAACAGCAGGTCATTGATGCATTTCAAAGGTTGGCAGGATTGGATGCAGTAAAAATTGATAAGGTGATTCCTTCCAATAATATTTACAATTACCGTAATAAAATGGAATTTACTTTTTCTAATCGGCGCTGGAGACTACCCACTGAACCCGAAGATGCTCCGCAGAGTTTCGCACTTGGTTTGCATATTCCAGGCAGATTCGATAAAATATTAGATATTAATGAATGTCATATTCAACCAAAACTTGGTAATGAAATTCTAAATTTCGTACGAGAAAAAGCAATTGAATTAAACTTGAAGCCATATGATGCTAAAACAAATATCGGATATTTACGTCATTTGGTTTTGCGATTTGGTGTAAATACCAATGAAATAATGGTTAATATTGTCACATCTTATGAAAATACAGATTTTCTAATTCCTTTGGTGCAGGACCTAATTGAGAAGTTTCCACAAATTACATCTGTTGTCAATAATATAAATACCCGCAAAGCAGATGTTGCATTTGGCGAATATGAAATTATAATGCACGGTACTCCGGTAATTACCGATAAAATAGGGAATTTGACATTCGAAATTTCATCTAACTCGTTTTTTCAAACTAATACATTGCAAGCAGAAAAATTATATCAAGCAGTGATAGATGGAGCAGATTTGAACGGTGAAGAAATTATTTACGACTTATACTGTGGGACTGGTTCCATATCATTATTTTTAGCGCATAAAGCAAAAGCGGTTTATGGTTTCGAAATGATTAGATCAGCCGTAGATGATGCTCAACGAAATGCGGAAGCTAATGGAATTGAAAATGTGCAATTTTATAAAGCTAATTTGGATACACATTTTAAGGGTTACGTGAGTTTCTCGAATTTCACAAAAAAATTTAAGATATCTAAACCGGACGTAGTGGTCATTGATCCACCTCGTGCAGGGATGCATGAAGATATGGTTTACTATTTGCCGAAATTTGGTGCAAAGAAGATTGTTTATATATCATGTAATCCCACTACGCAGGCACGAGATTTGAAAATCTTATTTACCAAAGGATATCAATTAAATAGTACCACTATGGTGGATATGTTTCCTCATACACCGCATATTGAAACGGTTGTAGTATTGAAAAAAATATAAGATTTTCTATCATATACATTTTTATTCAGTTATTGTAATTTACGCATTACTTTTAAGCGTAATAATTGACACAATAGATATTATGAACAATACCAAAATATTAGATAAAGTTTACAAACCCGATGAAGTTGAAGACCGTTTATATTTGAATTGGATCAGCAACGGGTACTTTCATGCTGATGAAAATTCCGATAAAGAAGCCTACTCAATAGTTATTCCTCCACCAAACGTGACCGGAAAGCTTACTATGGGACATGTCCTGAATAACACAATTCAAGATATACTCATACGCAAGGCAAGGATGGAAGGGAAAGAAGTTTGTTGGGTACCGGGGACTGATCATGCTTCAATTGCTACAGAAACAAAAATTGTTAACATGTTGGCTGAGCAGGGTATTGAAAAAGACAGTCTAACGCGAGAACAATTTATAGAACACGCTTGGGGGTGGAAGAAAAAGTATGGCGGGATAATTATTAGTCAGTTGCAAAAATTAGGTTGTTCATGCGATTGGGAACGTGAACGCTTTACGATGGATGACGGTTATCATAAAGCAGTTTTGGAATCGTTTGTCCGTTTATATAATAAAGGATTGATTTACCGGGGGTACCGTTTGGTAAACTGGTGTCCGGCTTCCAAGTCCGCCATAAGCGATGAAGAAGTGAAACACCGCGAGGTGAATGGAAGCTTATGGTATTTTAAGTATCCGATTGTGGAATCTGATGAATTCGTAACAGTAGCCACTACCCGTCCGGAGACGATGTTAGGAGATACTGCCGTTGCGATAAATCCTAACGATAAGCGCTTTAAACATCTGATTGGCAAAAAAGTTAAATTACCGTTAGTCGAACGGGAAATCCCAATTATCACCGATGAGTTTGTAGATCCGGAATTTGGAACCGGTTGTGTAAAAGTTACACCCGCACATGATCCAAATGACTTTGAGATGGGCAAAACCCATGATCTTGAATTTATAAATATTATGAATGACGATGCTTCTTTGAATGATAAGGTTCCGGTAGAGTATCGCGGTTTAGCGCGCGAGGATGCGCGTGAAAAAGTCATCAGGGATATGCAGAAATTAGGATATATTGAAAAGATTGAACCTTATACAAATATGATTGGCTACTCCGAACGTGGAAATGTACCAATTGAGCATTATTTGTCAGAACAATGGTACCTAAAGATGGAAGAATTAGCCAAGCCGGCTATTAAAGCAGTGAAAGACGGGACTATAAAATTTCATCCGGCTCATTGGGTAAAAACATATAACCATTGGATGGAAAATATTAAAGATTGGTGTTTAAGTCGCCAATTATGGTGGGGGCACCGGATACCGGTTTACACCTGTAAAGATTGCAATGAAATAATGGTACAGGTCGAATCTCCAAAGCGATGTTCGAAATGCAAATCCGACAACATTAAGCAAGATCCGGATGTATTGGACACTTGGGCAAGTTCTTGGTTATGGCCGTTTAGTGTATTTACTTGGCCGAAAAAAAGTAAGGAATTAGAACGATTCTATCCTACCGACGTTCTTGTTACCGGACCAGATATTATTTTCTTTTGGGTGGCAAGAATGATCATGGCAGGATATGAGTTTAAGGGGGAACCGCCCTTTAAAGATGTTTACTTTACTAGCATACTGCGGGATGAAAAAGGACTGAAATTCAGTAAATCAATAGGTAACTCACCCGATCCGTTTGATTTATTCTCAAAGTACGGAACCGATGCAGTTCGTTATGGAATAATGTTGATGGCTCCACAAGGATTGGACGTACTCTTTTCAAATGAACGTCTTGATGTAGGTCGGAACTTCATGAACAAATTATGGAATGCCTCCCGTTTTGTAATGATGAATTTAACTGATGAGAACTATCTTGATATTAATCTAAATGAAGAAAAACTTGAGTTGCCTGAAAAATGGATTTTAAGCCGTCTACAAAATGCTATCAAAGAGGTAAATCGACAATTAAACCGATTTCATTTTAATGAAGCCGCCAAGGTAATTTATGAATTTGTATGGAGTGATTATTGTGATTGGTACATCGAAATTGCAAAAACCAGGTTTAATAGTGATGATAATAAATTAGCGAATATTACTCGAGTAGTGTCTGTCCATATATTGAAAAATATTCTGGCGTTACTTCATCCGTATGCTCCATTTATTACCGAAGAATTATGGGATCACTTTAAAAATAATGACGATAAAGATTTAATCGTATCTGAATGGCCTAAGATTGATAAGAATTATATTAATAGAAATGCAGACAATAAAATGAGTTTGTTGCAGGAGTTGATCTCGGCTGTTAGAACAATACGCAGTAGTATGAATATTCCTCCTACTCGTAAGGCAGATATGATTATTCGAACCAATGCTTCAACGGCAAAAACCTTAAAAACGTACGAAACTATCATTAAATATTTATGTAAGATTAATGCGGTGAGTTACAGTGGAGATGCCACTAAACCCCCGCAATCGGCTGTGGCAGTTGTCAAAGATTTAGAAATTTTTATTCCATTGGGCGGATTGATAAATGTCCGTGTTGAAGAGAATCGCTTATTAAAACGCAAAACAGAATTGGAGGACCTACTCGATACAATTAGGAATAAGCTAAATAATCAAGATTTTTTATCTCGAGCTCCCGAAAAAGTAGTAAAAAGAGAGAATGAAAAATTAGATGAAATACATAGTGAACTTGAAAAAGTAAAAATAAATTTGGAGATGATGAAGTGAAAAAACTAATATTTACCTTGTTTACAATATCCCAGGTTTGGGGACAGTCATTAGATGCATCGTTGACAATTTATAAGGATGGTTTTGCTTTAGTAAAACAACCGGTTGTATGGGATATTAAAACGGGAAGAAACACTGTCAAGTATGATAGATTAGCTAACGGAATGTATGCTGATTCACCGTTTTTAGACCTGCAAAATGTTGAGATATATACTCAGAGATTAAATCAAAATATATTTTCAAGTAACGATTTATTTAATAAAAATTTAGGCAAAATGGTTGAGTTAAAAATAACCGGTGAAAAAGTCATTTCCGGCACATTACTTGAGTATAATCCAGCACAAGTTACAATTAAAACGAAATCATCTATTCAATCATATTTTAGAAACAATTTGGACTACATTTCACTAAAAGAACGTGATGAGATGCCTCAAGTCCGCCCGGTTTTATCATGGGACATTCTTTCTAAAAACTCAGGTCTAGCTAAGGGTAATCTGATTTATATGTCAGGGGGATTTGATTGGAATGCAAAATATCGCATGATAATGTTAGATGAATCTGATAATGCAATATTAATTCCTGAGGCATTTGTTAAGAATAATAGCGACCTTACTTTTTCAACACTATCGTTACAATTGGTTGAAGGAAATCTAAACCGTGTCCGCCATGAATATGCTGCAAAATCTTTGCAAAGAAGCGGAGCGATGGTGGACTATGCGGAAGCGGAAATGAGTTATGCTCCGTCTGCACCCGTACGCGAGGATCTGGGCGACTATTACATTTATACAATTCCAAATAAATTGGAACTACGTGGCAATGAAAGCATCACTGTGCGACTATATGATGCCCGAGAGATAAAGTATTATAAAACATATTTATTTGAAAATTATGAACAAGCTCAGCGAGAAGAGCCTTTATCAGTTGAAATAAAAATTGATAATACTGAAGAAAATAATTTAAATCTCCCGTTACCGCAAGGTACGATTGAATTATATCAGACAATGAAAAACGGGAAACTTGAGTTTTTAGGTGAAGACAGATTAAAACAAATTCCAAAAGGTGCCACTGCAAAATTAATCGCTGGTAGGGCGTTTGACGTAGTCGGTAAACGTAAAGTACTTATTTATGATCGACAACGGAAAAGTGAAGAAGCTTCGATTGAAATAAAAATAACAAATACAAAAAATCAAGATGTAAATGTAAAAGTGATTGAGAAAATTTCAGGAGATTGGGTAGTCCGCAATGAATCTACAATGTACATGAAGGAAGATGCATCAACCATCTATTTTCCGATTACCGTTCCTGCCAATAGCGAAATGTTAGTTACCTATACCTATCGGAAAGAGTGGAATTAAAATAACGTGGCATCTGCCGCAGTTCAGTTAACAACACCAATTCAATTTATAAAAGGCGTTGGACCGAAACGGTCCGAAGCATTGTCTCAAGCGGGAATTGAAACAGTTGAGGATTTGCTATATTATTTTCCGCGCCGTCATTTGGATAGAACTTCTATCATCCATTGTAAAGATTTAAAAAAGGATTCGGTTGTAACAGTTGTAGGCATTGTAAAATCATGTAGTATGAAAACAATTCGTCGCGGAAAATTATTCCAAGTCCTTATTGAAGATAATACTGGTTTTTTAACGCTTACTTGGTTTAATGGAATAAGATATGTACAGGATTCTATTAAAGTTGGCGATAGACTTGCTACCCATGGTAAAGTAGATTTTTACAAAGGTTTTCAAATTGTTCATCCGGAATATGACAAACTAGATATTGATTCAGAACCTTTGAGTACGGGTTCGGTTATTCCGCTATATCCTCTAAATGAAAAATTTCGAAGTGCGGGATTAGAACATCGCAGTTTGCGGAAATTCATACGCAATATTCAAAATCAACTTGACAAAATCCCTGACTTTTATATCGATGAATTTAAGCAAAAAAATAATCTTATTGATCGATCGAATGCTTTAAATGCCATTCATTTTGCTAAAGACGTTGCTCATTTAAAAAATGCAATCCATCGACTAAAGTTTGATGAACATTTCTTTTTACA
>JAHJCW010000100.1 GCA_018812885.1 bacterium
CGCCAATTTTGACAAAAAAACCAACACTATCTGCTTGCTGCTGCGCAAATATCGATGAAAGCGTAAATAGTACAATTAATATATATTAGCGTATATTATTGAAAATTATTCCACCAATTTTCATTTGGAATATTTCCTCCAATTATAAATGTTTGCCCAAAAAGAGGTGTTGCAATCGTTAAATTTCTTTTTTCAGCTTCCTTTGCAAACCTATCAATCGGTTCTGACCAGCTATGAGAACTTAAACTAAATTTCCCCCAATGAATTGGTAGCGCAATTTTTGCTTGCGCATCTAAACTTGCTTGAACACCTTGCTCAGGGAATAAATGAATATTTTCCCATCTTGGATTATATGCCCCATTTTCAATAAATACTATGTCAAATGGACCATACTTATTACCAATTACTTTGAACTCATCAGAATAACCACCATCTCCGCTGATATAAAAATTATTTGATATGGATTTTATAATCCATCCACCCCACAATGATGCAAAACGATCTCTCAAGGCTCGACCACTAAAATGTCTTGTGGGAGTAAAAGTAAAATCAATATTCCCATATGAAAAATTATCGTACCAATCAAATTCTTCAATTTTACTATCCGGCACGCCCCATTTCATTAAATGTGCTTTATTACCTAAAGGAACTAAAAACTTATCAACCTTGGAATGTATTTCTTTAATTGTTTTGTATTCCAAATGATCATAGTGGTCATGTGTTATGAGGACTACATCTATATTATTAGGTAAATTTTTCGCACAAATATTGTTCTCATATTTAAATGGTTTTGGTCCCAATATCGCCGAAAAAGGCGATGCGTTATTAAAAACGGGATCAACAATAATTATTCTTTTTTCTAGCTTAAATAAAATTATTGAATGACCAAACCACGTTATAGAATTAGCATCATTCTCTGCAAAATTTGCTTTATTAAATTTTACAGATGGCAATGGACGCTTAGGTCTTTTTCCAATATTTGCAGTGGCGATATACTCACTGTTGTAATCTTCGCCTTTTCGAAAGTCCATCTTGGTAGGAACAAGATTCTGAAATTTACCATCAATATAATTAGGCGAATTCTCAATAATAGTTTTAGAAGCACCTTTAGAATTATTGCCAAAGACTGGTGCAAAATTCACAAACAAGATTACAGTTATAGTGAGAATTATTATTGTAAATAAAATCATTTTTAGGATATTAATTATGTTTATTTTGAAATTCAATTAGTTGAATTGTATTATTGTTGATTAGTTTCAATTAAATCGATATAGGCTACATCAATTAGATCAGTTTTTTGAATATCAAACTTATTCATTAAATCATTAGCAATGGCTTTGCCATCTTGGACTGATTGATTTTCCTTAAGAACAACTTCTAATTCTATAAATTTACCCAAACCTTCAACATCATCTAGATGGATGCGAGTCTGTCCGTATTTGAATAAAATACGTTCTTTCTTAACAATACCGCGAATCCCATTTGATTTAATTAAGACAGATTTTAATGTATCAGGATTTTTAGTAAATGAAATTGCGATATCAGATTGCTTTGGCTCAAAGGAATTTGGACGATCATAATACATAATTGCCGACTCACCGTCGCTTTCACGAAGTTTTAATCTTCCTTTTGAAGTATTGAAGAATGTATCTTCTTGTTGTTCTGTTTGTATCGGAGTAGAGCAAAGGTCTTCAACTAATCTTTTTACTTTATCATAGTCGTTAATTCTTGCTTTGATCTCAATATTTTTTAAAATCATTGTCTCCCCATTAACAATCATCCATCAAACATTAAACATCCAAAAACCCTTTTTCTCTCATCCAATCATCCGATACAAATTTGCTTAGATAATTACGGATGCTATCAGGAAGAATTACCAAACACTTTTGATTCTTCTTTAGTCTGGGTGCAACTTGCAGAGCTGCCCAAACAGCTGAACCACTTGAACCTCCTACTAGCAACCCTTCCTCCTTGATTAATCGCCGCGCCATCAAAAATGATTCTTTATCAGCCGTTTTTACCCACTCATCAACAATTGAAGGATCAAATACGTCGGGGAAAAAGTCGTAACCGATTCCTTCAACATAATAATCAAATACTTCATCGCCACCAGCGAGAATAGATCCGTACGGATCAACTCCAACAATATTAATATTGGGAATTTCTTCTTTAAGTCGCTTTGCGATGCCCGTGATCGTACCACCTGTGCC
>JAHJCW010000101.1 GCA_018812885.1 bacterium
CCAACCAACGGTTCCCCAATTGTTCCTGTTCCAACTACATGTACTATTTTACGAGGCATTTTCTTCCTCCCTTAAGATATTGTTATTATTATTTCTAAAATAGCGATGACTCTTGCCATTCTCCAAAAATATCTTTCATTGCATCAACAATTTCACCTAATGTTGCATAATTCTTAGCAGCATTAATTATTGGCGGCATTATATTTGTTTTACCCTTGCAGGCCTTTCTTACCTCATCGAGAGCTGCATGTACCGCTTCATTATTGCGATATGTTCTTAAATCGCTTATAGCTTTTAATTGTTTTTCTTCGGCATCTTTGCCGATTTCAAGAATTGGTATATCTATTTTTTCATCTTCTTTTATAAAGTCATTTACACCAACTACTATTCGTCTTTTTTCATCCACTAACTGCTGATATTCTGATGCCGCCTTAGCGATTTCGCGCTGGAAAAATCCCAATTCTATTGCAGGAATAACTCCACCCAATTCATCTATTTGTTCAAAATACAATTCGGCTTCTTCTTCCAATTTATTAGTTAACGATTCAATATACCATGATCCGCCTAATGGATCAATTACATTTGCAGCCCCGGTTTCATAGGCAATTAGTTGCTGAGTTCTTAATGCAATTTCGGCTGCTTTTTCTGATGGTAATGCTAAGGTTTCATCCATCGAATTTGTGTGCAAAGATTGCGTACCCCCAAGCACACCTGACAAAGCCTGAAAAGCAGTGCGCGCAATATTTATTTCTGGCTGTTGCGCGGTTAAGGAACAACCGGCAGTCTGCGTATGAAATCTGAGCTTCCAAGAGCTTTCACTCTTAGCATTATATTTATTTTTCATGCGCTTTGCCCAAATTCGCCTTGCTGCTCGGTATTTTGCAATTTCTTCAAAGAAATCCAAATGTGCATTAAAAAAGAATGATAATCGTGGGGCAAAGCTATCGACATCCATTCCTACCGCTATAGCATGCTCGACATAGGCAAAACCATCAGCAAGAGTAAATGCCAATTCTTGTGCGGCAGTAGAACCGGCTTCCCGAATATGATAGCCCGAAATCGATATTGTGTTATATTGCGGCATATGCTCTGCACAATATTGCATCATATCGGTTATAACCCGCATTGATTGCTTCGGTGGGAAAATCCATTCTTTTTGTGCGATAAATTCTTTCAATATATCATTTTGCAATGTACCACGTAATTGTACTTGCGGTACATTTTGTTTATCCGCAACGGCAATATAAAAAGCCAATAAAATAACAGCAGGACCATTTATGGTTTGTGATACTGATATTTTTCCCAAATCAATTTTATCAAACAAGATTTCCATATCTTTGAGTGAAGCCACATTAACACCGCATCTACCAACTTCACCCAATGCAAAAGCATGCCCCGGATCATAACCCATTAAAGTTGGCATGTCAAAAGCTACAGATAGACCAGTTTGTCCCTGAGCCAGCAAAAAATGATATCGTTCATTTGTATCCTGTGGAGTACCAAATCCTGCAAATTGCCGCATAGTCCATAATTTACCCCTATACATATTAGTATGAATCCCGCGTGTAAATGGATACTGACCAGGAAAACCAAGATCCGTTAAATAATCTTCAGATTCGGCTCCCGGTGAATAAAGAAGATCAACGGGTAACCCGCTAACAGTAAGGAAATCATAATCACGGTTTTTTGTTTTTTCCACTTCTAATTGCCACTGTTTTTTTTGCTTTTTATAATTACTCACTTTTATCACTTGATATAATCATTTATTTAGAAATTCTTTGATCTGTTTAATAATACTGGATTTATCTAAACCAATTTCTTTTAATAGAATATCTCTGTTACCATGAGTTATAAATTCGTTTGGAATACCTATCCTTTTAATATTACAGGAATAGCTATTATCAGTCAACCACGCTGATATACCGCTTCCAAAACCACCATTGATTACACCTTCCTCAATTGTGATAATTTTATTGAATTTCTTGGTCACAGATTTCAAATATTTTTCATCCATCGGTTGAATAAAACGGCAATTAATAACTTCACATGAAATTTTTTCCTTAGCCAAATCAACAGCTGCTTCCAACGATGGTTTGACCATTGAACCAACAGCGAGAATTGCAGTATCTTTACCGGTTGCAACCTTTTCCCAATTACCGATTGGAATTAAATCTGCTTGTCCATTTTTATTAAAATCAAATGACGATGATCTAGGGTATCTTATCATAAAGGGATTTTTACTCTGATTGAGAGCCGTATACATTAAATTTCTGAGTTCATTACCATCTTTTGGAGCAGATAAAATTAAATTGGGTATGCATCTTAAATAGGCGATATCAAGCGCACCATGATGTGTGGCACCATCTTCACCTACTAGACCGGCGCGATCCAAACAAAATATGACCGGTAAATTTTGCAATGCTACGTCATGAATTATATGGTCGTAGGCTCTTTGTAAAAATGTTGAATAAATTGCTACAATTGGTCTTATTCCTCGCACAGCCATGCCTGCCGCAAATGTCACAGCATGCCCTTCCGCAATACCTACATCATAAAATCTCTCTGGAAATTCATTAGCAAATGGTACTAAACCGGTTCCTTCTTTCATTGCAGCTGTGATGCAGACAATATCATCGCGATTGCGACCGATTTCGCACACAATTTCTCCAAATGCATTCTGAAATGAAGGGTCAGTTACCTTCTCGGTTGTAAATTTATTATCATTTCCATTATTTGGAGCTAGCCCATGAAAAGTAACCGGATCAGATTCAGCCGAATCCATTCCCTTACCTTTTTTCGTAACAATATGAAGTAATACCGGTGTACTTATATCTTTTATATTTTCCAATGTACTAACCATTAGATCCATATCATTACCATCGATTGGTCCAAAATATCGGAACCCGAATTCATCAAATAGTATACCAGGAGCCATGAACACCTTTAAACTTTCTTCAATCTTCCTCAACATTTTCTGTGTTAACCCTTTTCCGGTTGGAAGAGAATTGGTAGTTCTCCATATTTCGTCACGTACTCGATTATAAAGTGGATTAGTTACTATTTTTGTTAGATATCTGCGTATTGCACCAACATTTGGACTAATTGACATCGTATTGTCATTTAGAATGACCAATATTTGTTTTCGTGAGTTACCTGCGTTATTCAATCCTTCAAATGCTAATCCACCGGTTAAGGCACCGTCGCCAATTATGGCGACTACTTTAAAATCTTCTTTTTTATGATCTCGTGCCGATGCGATTCCAAATGCGGCTGAAATTGATGTCGAAGCATGACCTGCACCAAAAGTATCAAATTCACTTTCACTGGGTGAAAGAAAACCGCAGAGTCCTCCAAATTGTCTAATTGTATTTAACCTATCTTTACGTCCGGTTAATATTTTATGCGCATAACCCTGATGGCCAACATCCCATACAAGTTTATCTCTAGGAGTATCGTATATGTAATGCAGAGCAATCGTTAACTCTACCACCCCCAAAGTTGATGCCAAATGACCACCAGTTTTCTCTATAGTTGCAATTGTAAATTCTCGTATTTCCTTAGCAAGTTCTTTTAAATCATCGATTGATAATTTTTTTAAGTCTGCCGGATAATTAATCTTATCTAATAATTTTTCCGTCATAGTGTCACTTGTTCGTTTTATCACCTAGAAAAATATATTCATGCAAAATTGAAATATTATCTAATTCCGGATGAAATGCAATTCCCATATGTTTATCATTTTTCACGATTATTGGCGTTTCATCACGCATAGCTAAAACATTTACAGAATTTCCATAAGACACAATCCTTGGCGCTCGTATAAATGATCCCGGAATGTTGTAATTAATATTATTCAAATTAAATTCGATATTAATTGTATTAGAGTTTATTTGTCTACCATATCCGTTTCTTTCAATTTGCACATCTAACAATCCAAGTGAATCTAATTCCGTATCGACAACTTTTTCAGACATTAAAATTAAACCTGCGCAAGTACCTAAAACAGGATAATCATTTGCGAACAATTTAAGTGGTCTAAAAAAGTCCATTCTATTCATTAATTTAGACATAGTTGTTGATTCTCCCCCGGGAATCACAAGTCCTTCGATAGCGTCCAATTCATGCGGATATCTAATATTAACAGGTTCAATACCTATGCTTTCCAATATTTGATTATGCATATAATAATCGCCCTGAAGAGCCAATACCCCTATTTTCAAATTACCAACCCCGTTCTTGTAATCTTTGTCCCTCGGGAATTTCAGAAATATCAAGTCCTTTCATTGCTGATTTTAGTCCACTGGAAATCTCCGACAATTTCTTTGCATTATCAAAATATGTAACTGCATCTACAATAGCCTTGGCTCTATTAGCAGGGTCTTCACTCATAAATATACCTGAACCAACAAAAACCGATTCGGCTCCAAGCTGCATCATTAAAGATGCATCGGCAGGAGTCGCAATACCACCTGCAGCAAAATTAGGAACTGGTAATTTCCCGGTTTTTGCAACAACTTCTATTAAGGCAAATGGTGCGCCTAATTCTTTAGCTGTGGCCATTAATTCAGCATGATCCATAACAGTTAATGTTTTCATCTGAGTTTGGATTGTACGCATATGCCTCACGGCCTCAACAATATTACCACTACCGGCTTCTCCTTTTGTGCGAATCATTGCGGCACCTTCACCAATTCTACGCAGCGCTTCACCTAAATCACGTGCCCCACAGACAAAAGGTATTGTGAAATCCTCTTTCCAGATATGGTTTTTTTCATCAGCAGGAGTTAAAACTTCGCTTTCATCGATGAAATCTACTTCAAGTGCTTCTAAAATTTGAGCTTCAGCAAAATGACCAATCCTGCACTTTGCCATTACTGGAATCGACACTTTCTTTTGAATCTCTTTAATCATTTCAGGATTACTCATTCGAGCAATACCACCATCTTTACGAATCTCAGCTGGTATTCTTTCCAAAGCCATAACGGCAACGGCACCGGCATCTTCAGCAATTTTAGCTTGTTCGGATGTTGTAACATCCATTATTACACCACCTTTTAACATCTCTGCTAATCCTACTTTTATTTTATATGAATCTTTACTCATAAATAATTTCCTTTTCATTTACATTACCGATTTTTTTAACATGTTGAATCACATTTTGTATAATATTATCCGGTGTTGATGCACCGGCTGATATGCCGACTGTCCTAGCATTAATAAACCAATCATTTTGAATATCTTCTACGTTTGTAACTTGATATGAATGTGAATTTCTTTCTAATGCTAATTGTGTTAGCCGTTTCGAGTTTGCACTTGTGAATGATCCTATTATTATCATGACATCTGCAATTTGTGCTAATTTTTTAATTTGTTCATGATTACGTTTTGTAGGAAAACAAATAGTATTCACAAAATGTAAATCACTAACTTTCGTTAGTAACACACTAATTATATCTTGAATATTTTCTATCATTTGTGTTGATTGGCTAACAACACCAACCCGTTTTATTTTCTTTAATTTTTGTGCTTCTTCGGCATTCGATATAACTATTGGACTCTTTACTTGGGTCGAAATTCCAATAATTTCATCATGACCATGATCTCCAATAATTATTATTTGACGTCCCTCTTCCTCTAACTTACGCACTTCTTCATGGATTTCTGTTACAAGCGGGCAGGTTGCATCAATAATATTTAACTGCTTTTTACGCGCTTGTTCCCAAATGATTGGTTCAGTACCATGAGCTCTGAATAATAATGGTTTCCCGGCAGGTACTTGATCTAATGAATCAACTACTTGCGTGCCTGATTTTTCAAGGTCTTTAACCACGTTTTCATTGTGTACAATGTGACCAAGCATATATACGTCACCATGTTCTTTAGCTGTTTTATAAGCTTGATCAACAGCATGTCTAACACCAAAACAATAACCGGCATCCTTTGCCACAATTATTTTCAATCCACCACCTCTTCTTGCTCTTTCAATATTTCAATAGTTTTTTTTACTACTTTTTGAGTCACTTCCGCGATTTTACCACTAACCTTAGCTCCAGCAGCGAATGAATGTCCTCCACCACCAAAATACTGAGCAATTTTATTAATTGAATAATGGCCTTTTGACCGGAAATTTATTCTGCAAGAATTATCTTCATTTTCAAATATCATTAACGAAACTTCCACATCCTTGATTGATCGGGCAAAATCTGTAAAACCATCAACATCATCATTTGTCGCTTTAGCCTGTTGCATCATTTCTTTTGTGATTACAAACCATACTAATTTATCATTGTATGTGAATTGTAAGTTATCGGCAATAGCTGCCAATAACTTTATTCTGGAGCGAGAGCTTGAACCATAAATGTTTTGATGAATTTTTGCAATATCCACACCAGCATTTATCGCATTTGCGGCGATTTCATGACAAAGCACATTTGTGTTATTATAACTAAAAGAACCAGTATCAGTCATAATCGCTACATATATTGCTTCATAGGTCTTTTTCGATAAACTACCCGGAGCAACAGTTTTCAAATAACTATAAATCAACTCACCGGTCGCCGATGCATTTATATCGGAAACATTAATAGTGAAAGGATGACCATTTGGATATGGATGATGATCAATATTTACTATAGTAGTACCATTTTGCTGAATCACATTCCACATCCGCCCGGTTCTTGTATAGTTACCGATGTCCAATAATATCGCAAGATCTACATTTTCTAACCATTTTGAATGTTTTATCTCTTCAAAGAATTCAAATTTATTATCAGGATCTAAAAAATGGAATTCTTCAGGCAACCTCGAAGTAAGTAATATACGACATTTTTTTTCTTTTGCCATTATATGATGAAATAATGCGACGATAGAGCCAATGCCATCACCATCCGGATTTTCATGTGTTGTTAGCATGATTGAATCAGCTTTTTCAATTTCCTGGTAGATTTTTTTCCAATCAGTCATTTATTACTTTTACAAAACATTAAATTTACGATACAAGTCATAATTATTCTACGAGTTTCGCAAACTATCGTTTACTCCATTGATTCTCAAATATATCATTTTTTACAACATGGAAACGAGCTAATACAAATAAATAATCAGAAAGTCGATTTAGATATTTAATCCAAATATTGCGCCCATTCTCCTCTTCTATAAGTCTAACAATATTTCGTTCCACCCTTCGACAAACTGAACGGGCAATGTGCAATCTGGCAGAAAGTTCATCTTCTCCGGGCAGTATAAACTCTTTTAATGAAGGTAACTCCTTATTCATTTTTTCAATATTGCTTTCTAATTCAATAATTGATATGTTTTTTAGCAACTCTAGGCTGCCGCCGGGGATAGATAATTCACCTCCTAAATTCAGTAAATTATTTTGAATACCAATCAATTCTTGTACTAAATCTTTATCTGTAACAACAACTTTTACATTACCAATAAATGAATTCAATTCATCAACTTCACCGATACATGATATCCTAATATCTGATTTTGATACTT
This sequence comes from bacterium, assembly GCA_018812885.1. GTDB lineage: Bacteria > Fidelibacterota > Marinisomatia > Marinisomatales > JAHJCW01 > JAHJCW01. The sequence continues at coordinate 7,504 of JAHJCW010000101.1, forward strand.
TAGCACCATCGCCAAGTGCGGTTGTCCCATTATCTCCGGTTTTAGTTGTAACTTTTGTAATTCTCATAAGAAAAATATAAATGTAACTAATATGTACAAAGGAATTAAAATAGGAATTGAATATTTAAGCATGTATCCAAAAAAACTTGGCATTGAAATATTTTGTTCCTCAGCGATTGATTTAACCATAAAATTCGGGGCATTACCTATATATGTATTCGCACCCATAAATACAGCACCTGCTGAAATGGCTACTAAAGTGATGTGCATAGGTCCCATCAATTCAAGCGCATTACCACCGGCTGTATTAAAAAATACTAAATAAGTTGGCGCATTATCTAAGAAACTCGACAATATTCCGGTTGACCAAAAATACATATAATTTACTGGTCCATTATTTGTTGAAACTGAATTAATTACTGCTGCTAAAGCTCCATTGGTACCCGCACGTAAAATCGCAATTGCGGGAATTATTGTAATAAATATTCCGGCAAATAATTTTGCAACTTCTTGTATAGGAAACCATGTAAACTGATTTGCTTCCCTAAGTGATTTTGATGTGAATTTCCAACTTAATGCTGTCAACGTTAGTAATAAAATATCTCTCAATAAATTGGGTAAAGTCAATTCAACATTGTACACCGTAAACGATGTGTGCGGACTCCAAATTCCGCTCATCAGCACTGATATAATCACTCCAAGCAAAAATAGAAAATTTATTGAACCATCAATTCCAAATTTTCCATTATCATTTGTTACCGGTTTTCTTGAATGATCTTCCATATTGTAAAATCTACTATCAATAAAATAGAAAATGAGCAACAATGTGATTACCATAAAAGCCATCGGTTTTATCATAGCTGATAAAGTCCAAAAGAAATCTACGCCTTTAAGGAAACCTAAGAATAGCGGAGGATCGCCAAGTGGCGTTAGCGAACCGCCAATATTTGCTACTAAAAAAATGAAAAATACTATTACATGGACTTTATGTTCACGATGTTGATTCGCTCTAATCAAAGGACGAATCAAGAGCATTGCGGCACCGGTCGTTCCCATCCAACTTGCTAATATTGTTCCAATCAAGATAAAAATTAAGTTTAGAAATGGTGTACCAACTAATGTGCCTTTTAATAGAATTCCGCCGGAAATCGTAAATAGGGCAAGTAATAGTATTATAAACGGAACATAGTCCAATAGAACGATATGTAGAAACTCATAAAGTGTAACAGAATATCCTTCCATAAGGAAAAATGGAATAATAAATGATAATGCCCAGAAAAATGAAATTTTGCCAAAATTATTATGCCAAAAATGTGGTGCCACTAGAGGTATTATCGCTATCGATAACAATATTCCTGCAAATGGAATAATCCATAATATTGTTAATGTTGTTCCATCAACATGA
>JAHJCW010000102.1 GCA_018812885.1 bacterium
ACATATCATGCGAGTAAATAAAAAAATGAAAAAGAATAATCTATTTTTAGCGTTTGGGGAAGAGCAAAAACCTATTAACCACGAAGAACACGAAGAGGCACGAAGGAAAAATAAATGGCTACATTAAACACAATATTTTTAACGATGATAGGGCTAAGTGTATTATCGTTATTCCTTGGTATAATTCTAATAGTAAAAGATAGTCCGTATGGTAAAATACTTTCTGCATTACATAAGTTAAGTTCATTTTTTGCTGGGGTTCTTTTTGGTATTATTGTTTTTACAAACTTTAGGTCATTTGGAATTACGATCTTTCCGCTGATATTGGCTATTGTAACGATAGCTGTATTTATTATTTCTGTGACTTCTGGTTCAATTTTAATTAGTGTGGAAGTGATAAATCAGAAAATGAAATTAGTACACCGGTTTTCCTCAGTTGCAACATATGTGTTTGGGATAGTTACATTTTATTTATTAAATATTATATAGGTAGAACATAAAAAATAAACCGATAATCATAACTTTAGTGTTATTGATAGTTACTATAGGAAATTCATTTATATTTTTCTCTAAAGGAAATATAAGAGCAGTCGATTTTTTATATATTTTTGTAATAGGCGCTCTATCAGGTGTGTTATTAATGCAAATTGTAATTAGGAAACGTAGTAAAAAATAAAATGAAAAAGACTGCAATAATACTTGGTGCCACTGGGCTAACAGGTAATATTTTACTAAATAAATTACTTGCCGATAGTAGATACGGCAAAATTAAAATATTCACAAGAAGACCACTAAGGTATGAAAATCCGAAAGTTACCGAAATCCTATGCGATGTATTGGATGTTGATAGTTATAAAGAAAACTTTTTCGGAGATGAGGTATTTTGCTGTATTGGAACAACACTTAAAAAGACTCCCGATAAAGAATTATATAAAAAAATAGATTTTGGAATTCCGGTCAATTCTGCCAAATTATGCAAAAAGAATGGTATTGACACTTTTTTGGTAATGTCCTCGATGGGTGCAAATACCGAAAGTTCTATTTTCTACAATAGAACTAAAGGAGAAATGGAAGATGCTGTTCTTGAACAAAATATTAAGAATACGTTCATTCTTAGGCCATCAATAATTGGTGGAAATAGAGGGGAAAGAAGGATTGGTGAAAAGATAGGTATATTAGTAATGAAATTAATCCAACCTCTACTAATTGGCAGTCTTAGAAAGTACAGAGCAATTAACGCAGAAACTATTGCAACTGCAATGATTGAACTAGCAAGTAATGGATCTGATAAACAAATAATACTATCAGACGAAATTCAAAAAGTGGCAAATAACAATTTATAATCAAAAAGGAAAACATCATGAAACAAGCAAAATTGTGGCTTATTTTAACAGCAGTATTCATCACTCTCAATTGTACACAAACCAAAGTAGTTACCTTTACCGATCCTGATGCCGTTGGCAAATCTTATAATCGTATTGGTGTCGTAGCCGATGTGGAAGATCTATCCGAAAGAGCAGATATTGAAGAACAAATGGTAGAAACAATGAAAGATAACGGCATAAGTGCAGTTACGAGTATTTCATTGTTACCACCCACGCGAGAATTTACCGTCGAACAAGAGAACAAGATTTTTAGAGATAACAGGGTGGATGCACTTGCCGTGATCCAAATAGACGATTCGGGTTATTATGTTACAACCGAGCCGATTAGCGTTAATACTGAAACTCGCAAAGTGGATGGCAAAAAAGTTAAAAGTACAACAGTAAGTGGTGGCGGAACCGAACAGAAGGCATTTAGTCAGTTTAGAGTGTCCTTAATAGATCTTGAATCCGGCAAAACGATGTGGATTGGTGATGCAGATGCTCGTTCAAATTTCGATTCAATCGATCCCGATTGGGATATGGAAATATTACTAAAAGCATCATCCAAGAAAATTATTAAATCCTTACTTGCCACCGGGTTAGTGAAAAATTAATTTAAAATTATCTATCCAACATCAAACTGGGACTAATATATGTATACTACCGAAGCAAAGAAGGCGAAATTAAAAGTAAGAAGAACCTTCCTTAAAAAGGGTACGTGATCGCGTACATTTGGTTATATACTGAACCGTGAGTTCGGTAATCCAAAAGAAGATGAGGAACAGGCAATTGACCCACTTGCAGGTGGAATTTTTCAGCAAGGCTATCAGTGTGGAATGCTGTGGGGGTCGGCAATGGCATTGGGTACCGAAGCCTACCGCAGGCGCAATGACCAAGGCGAGGCGATTGCGTTAGCTATTAACGCAACTAAGCATATTGTAGAATCATTTTTAACAAAATCAATAAGTACTGAATGCGAGGAAATAACCGAAACTGATTTTAACAGCAAATTGAGTTTAGCTAAATATATGCTGACTGGAAAAATGTTTGGTTGTTTTAATCTTGCGGCAAAATGGGCACCCGATGCTATTGCAGCCGCGCATGAAGGACTCGATATTGAACTACCTTTAAATGCTAAAGAAACTAAAAGTTGCGCTTCTGAAGTAATTAAAAAATTGGGCGGATCCGATGAAGAGGTAGTAATGGTAGCTGGTTTTGCAGGTGGGATTGGATTAAGGGGAAGCGGATGTGGAGCTTTAGGCGCAGCAATGTGGAAAATAACTCTTGAACTAGTAAAGAAAGGAAAGTGGAAATATAGCACGTCTAATCCAACTTTTGATAAAATAATAGAAAAATTCTATGAAGTTTCTGATTACAAAATGGAATGCAGTGAAATATGCGGCAGGTACTTTAAGACAATAGACGAACATACGGAATATATAAACAACGGTGGTTGCAGTAAACTGATCAATGTACTTGCACAATCATAATTATTGGTAAGAAAAAATATTATTATTTGGGAAAAATTAGAAAAAGATTAACCACAAAGAACACGAAGAGATATGAAGAAGATAATTAAAAAATATTAAAAAAGAAGTGCACGAAGAAAACAATAGAGAAAAATAAAAAAGGAGTTAAAATCATGAAACAAGAAATTCACGGAAATGCCCCTGCCGGTGCGGTTTATGGCTTGGGTCTTATTGGAGCAGCAATTTATTTTATTTCACATGCCACAAGCTTTTGGATGGGCGTACTAGGATTCTTAAAAGCAATTGTTTGGCCGGCATTTATTGTCTATGAGGCGTTTAAACATTTAGGAATGTGATTTAGTAAAAAGAAGAAATAGAGTGAAGAGAATCGAATAACTGACTTAAATGAAATACGAATGGAGAAAAGCTGAGAAGAAATTCTATTGCCCAAAGCCCAAACCTGAAAAAGTTGTAATTCCTAAATTCAAATTCTTTACGGTGGCAGGTGAGGGCAATCCAAATGATGAATATTTTGCAGAGTACATTGGAGCACTTTATTCCTTATCCTATGCAGTAAAAATGAGCTTAAAGAAGGGAATAGTACCGAAAGGTTATTTTGACTACACTGTATATCCATTGGAAGGTGTTTGGGATATTAATGAAGATGCAAAAAAGGAATTTTCCGGCACATTAAATAAAGATGACTTGGTATTTAATTTAATGATAAGACAGCCTAATTTTGTAAATCAAGAATTTGCAGATATGATTATTGAACTAGTAAAAAAGAATAAACCTCACGAATTATTAGACAAAGTAAAATTCGATGAGATAAAAGATGGTACTTGCGTACAAATGCTACATTTAGGGAGATATGATGATGAACCGCGGAGCTTTAAACTGATGGAAGAATATGCCGAAGAGAATGGTTTGGTAAGAAAATCTAAAGTTCATAGAGAAATATATTTGTCCGATGCAAGAAAAGTTGCGCCTGAAAAATTGAAAACAGTTCTTAGATTTCAAGTAAAAGGGAATAATGAAAAACAATAATCTATTTTTAGCATTTGGTCAAATTGCATTAATACTAGGTATTAATTTTTTATGATAAATACATACATCATTAGATACAATTCAACAATGGCGTTTGCGAGTGAAGTATTATTTGGATTGAGTCTTGTATTGAATTTGACTTATATGGTGAGAAGAAATAGGAGATTAAAAAATGAATAAAAAAGTAATCGGAATACTTTTTGGTGTAGTTGCAGGAATTATCGATGTAATCCCAATGGTTATGCAAGATTTAACCTGGGATGCAAATATTTCTGCATTTACAATGTGGGTTGTAATTGGATTTTTTATTGCTTCTGTCGAATTAAAAATAAATCCGATATTAAAAGGAATTGTGATTTCTTTTTTAGTACTGTTACCATCTTCATTTATAATAGGGTGGGCGGAGCCTGCCTCTTTAATTCCGATTGCAATAATGACCACAATCCTAGGTGGGGTAATTGGATATGTAATTGGAAGAATTAAGTAATGAAGAAAGATATAGCGATAATGAAAAAAATTATAGCGATAAACTTGATATTATTTGCAGTATTATATTTATCTGTATCCTTTAATAAGGAATTTATAAGACCAGTATACGGAAATACACCAATCCTTGGCATATTAACAGGTAGTTTTTCAAATTTTATGGCTGCCTATATTATTAGTCTATTTCCAATTGCGGCAATTTTGAAAAAAAAATTAAATGTTAAAATAAGTAGATCAATTATCTATACAGTTGCAATTATGGTATTTATAATATTGACTGTTGCAGAAATCCAACCACGTTTTGATATAAGTAAAGTGTATGATATTTATGATATAATTGCAAGTGGCATAGGTTCACTATTGGCAATTATTACTTTTAAATTGCTTATCAGAAAAACTAAATTAATTAAGCAAACATAAAATAGGTAGAGTAAAATTATAATTTAGAAATGGAATTAATTCCCACAATTAAAATAGGATGGCTTAATGGATGGATTTTATTATTTTTATTTTATCTGATATTTGGAATATTTCTTACAACATTTCCGAAGGATATTCGAGCAAAGCTTTTTTATTATGATAGAACACGATGGAGTGATAAGCTGCGAATATTTTATGTTATTGGAAAATTATCAGTTCTTGTTTATATAGTTCTGATAATTCTTACACCATTAAAATTCGGAACAAACCTTTTCATAATCGGAATCATTATATTTATTCTTGGACAAACTGGATTCATTATTGCACTTTCCAATTTCAAAGATATGCTACCCGATCAGCCGGCTATTAAAGGACTCTACAGAATTTCACGCCATCCTCAAGTAATGATGTTGTTTGTTTTAGGTGTTGGGATTTGTATTGCCATTGGCTCATGGTTGGCGCTATTCATACTAATTATTTTTAAATATTTCGGTCACTTTAGAACTATAGCAGAGGAAGAAACGTGTTTGGAACAATGCGGTGATATGTACCGTACGTATATGCAACGTGTACCACGATATTTTCTGATTAAAACACGTTTGAAAGAAGGAAATAGCGATAAACAGGAAGATAAAAAATGAAAAACAAATTAACCACGAAGTACACGAAGAAAAGACTAAAATAACCATTAAATAATCATTATAAAAAGGATAATAGATAAATGAAAAATAAATTAATCCGCCACTACGCATTAATTGTAGTATTTCTTGGAGTTGCAGTAACATTTTATAATAGTGAAGGGGATCTTAATCTTCCAAAATTTTTAATATTTCTTTTTTCAGGAATATTAATAGGAATCAATATTTGTAAAATAAAAAATGCAAATAAAGAATAGAAGTAATTTAATATACTTTTTATTTTTGAATAAACGTAACCTATCCGGTCAGAAAGCGTTTGTTAGGATGTTGACCCTGATTCTATGAAAATGATTA
>JAHJCW010000103.1 GCA_018812885.1 bacterium
AGCCTTCAGATTCTTGTAAAAAGCTATCTTTTGTTAAAAATAAATGTGGTTTAGTTTTATACGGCGCACCTGCTGTTGGGCAAAAAGTATCGCAGTTACCGCATTCGTTGCAAAAATCACCAATGGTAATAATTTGTGTACTCTGTTCAAATATAATTGGTGTTAAGTTAGAAATAGTTATTTTATCATCTGCTTGTGCGACCTTTTGTACGATTGCATTGATTGGCACAGCATTGTATTGATAATTTGCCAAATTCGGACATACATATACGCAAACACTGCAAACTTCATCACAATACAAGCAGCGGTTTGCTTCTTTCACAACTTCATCTTTAGTCATTGTCCGGTGAATCATGTCAAAATTCAATTTGTGTTCATCACTGTATTTTGGTATGGATATTCCATATTCCCGATTTATTGCCTTTTGTTGTAAGTCCAATTCCGTTATTGATTTATTTGATTCACTAGAGAATTTTCCACTTAAGCCAGTAGCTTTGAGAATATTTTTAGCAGCGATTTGTCCGTCACCTACAGCGTCTACTACAGTTGCTGCCCCTCGAATAGCATCACCGCCCGCAAATACATTTGCGATGTTAGTTGCACCTGTCTTTTTATTAACATCCAATTGTTTATCGCCAAGAAAATCCAATATAACATCCTGACCAATGGCAGGTATAACAGAATCTAAAGTGATGGTAAATTCGGAATTAGGTATTGACATTGGTCTTGCCCTGCCTGAGGCATCCGGCTTGCCTAATTTCATCCGTTGACAAGTGATTGAATTCACTTTTCCATTTCCACTGATAGAAACAGGTGAAACTAATTCAATTAATTTAACGCCTTCGTCTAACGCTGCTTGAATTTCAGCATCTTCCGCGGGCATTTCTTTACGAGTCCGGCGGTATATTATTGTCACTTCACCATCTTTACCGACAAAGGTTTGGCCGTACGAGCTGCATCCATGGCAGTGTTTCCACCGCCTATAATTGCAACTCTGTTACCTAAACTTACTTTTTGGTTATGTTTTACTTTAGATAAGAATTCAACGGGTTCGATTACATTATTTAATCCTTCTCCTTCAATATGTAGTTTCTTGTTCTTTTGTGCTCCGGCTGAAACGTAAATATAGTCAAATTGAACATGCAGTTGTTTGAATTTGGATTTATCGATTCTTGAATTATAATGAATTTTAACTCCCAACTTTAAAATCCTATCGATGTCACCTTTTAAGGCTTTTTCAGATAATCTGAATTTTGGAATAGCTTCAGAAACCATTCCACCTAAGGAACCTTTTGCTTCAAATATTTCTACTTTACAGCCTGCTAAAGCTAAAAAATATGCAGCTGATAGTCCTGCCGGACCGCCTCCGATAATCGCAATTTTAACATTATTTGAAAGTGCCTTTTGCTTAGCAAATTCTTTTGATCCATATTCAGTGGCATAGCGCTTTATATCACGTATTAACAATGGATTATCATAATTGCTGTGAGTACATTTTAACGCGCAAAGCTGATCACAAACAGCGCCGGTAATTCCGGGTAGGGGATTGGTTTCCATTATCACTTCGAATGCCTTGTCAAAATCGCCTTTGGCAGTATGATATATGTATTCAGGAATGTGCTGATCTGTCGCGCAATTGCCAATACAAGGTGCTTTGATACAATTGAATTGTGTCAAAGCTCGACCAGTTTTAATTGATTCGAATCCGGTAAACTGATTTTGATAGGTGGGATTTTTAACGACCTCTTGAGCGTATTTTTGCAAGTTGCGCAAACCTGAGAGTGCGACATCGGTTTTACCGCCTAAATTGATAATAAATTCATCAATATTTTTTACTCCAGCGGAGCTGAATTCTTTTTGAATATTATTAAGATACTGCTTTAAACGACCATAACCACCTGGCTTGAGTACATCGGTGCAGGTGGTTACCGGTTTGATATTGCATGCCAATATATTTGTGACGTTAAATGCATTGGCTCCGGCGGAAAATGATATATCAAGCTGTCCATTAAAATCTGTTTGCAGTTGCGTTACAAGATTGACGCTGATCGGGTGCAAAGCACGACCGCTCATATAATTAGTAGTTTCCTGTTTTGGTAGGATATGGCGGCTGTTAATAACCTCCAAAGTATTGGTTAACTTGAGTCCGAAATCCACATTATTATTTTCTGCAGATTTCTGCAGATTTTTGATTAGAACAATTGCATCAATATATTTTAAATCATGTTCAAACGCTTCGTCGGGTACTATTATATCATCGAATTTCAAATCAGTATTGAGTATTTGACGAAGTTTCTCAGCACCTAATAAGGTTGGATTTAATTTAATTGCCGTATGCAATTTCCGTTCTTCAATCAGGTATTTACCAATCTTTTCAATTTCATCCGGTGGACAGCCATGCATGGTGGAAAGTGTAATATTATCAGATAATTGCGATGGGATATTTATATTATTAACATTCGGATAAATATCAGAGATACTTTCTAATTTTTGATTCAATTGAGAATCGCAATTATTCATTAACTCAAAATATTCTTGGAAGTTGGCGTTCAAAATTCCTTTTAGATCATAACCGATGCTCATATTAAAAATGAATCCGGGATTTTCGGGTTTGCCCCAACCAAACTCATCACGCAAAACATGAATTATGATCCATGCATTTAAATATTCATCAAACGACTGCTGCAGTTTCAATTCTTGCGACCATTCGCAATTGTAACCTTCGTCAGTCATATCGATACAGGGTTTGGCGACCTCAATTTCGTCCAATGTCTGCACAGTTTTTAATTCTAAGTAGCGTGCACCAAAAAGCCAAGCAAGTACAATGTTTTGTGAAAGTTGTGTATGTGGTCCGGCAGCCACACCGATGGGTGTCTCAAGCGTTTGTCCATAGCGTTCCATCCGAAACGAATCATCAATTTGTGGTGTGAAGAACAGCTCCTTATAATATCCGAATATTTTACCGTGCTGTTCTTCACG
>JAHJCW010000104.1 GCA_018812885.1 bacterium
AAATACTTGTCTTACAGAACCACCAATTAACCTTATAGGAGTACTCAACGCCCTATGTGTTAAGGAATAAAATCCTGCTATTGCCGGTTGATAAAAAAGAGTCAGAAGTAAAACCGGCAAATTTTGTGATAGAGAGTTAGTTAATACAGCAAAACTTTGATATTTGGGGAAATTACTATATCTATGCATATTAGATATGATTTTATCTTTTTGAATTCCTCTCAAATTAATAGAATGCTTTTTAATAGCTAGGACAACAAGGACAAATAAAGATATTACTGTCCCAACTAAATGTCCCCATATCAATCCATGTGAAATGTTCTTTGTGGATTTTAGTGATAATTGACCTAAAACTGTTGTCCCAGATTGTGTTATCCTAGAAGCAGATATATCGTTAAAATACTCCTTTCGAGTACTCCAAGCTGTAAATACTTGTAATAATCCCGTCACTAATACTCCGATCGGCACTAACCACCTAAATAAAGCAAAATTTGCAGTATAACGTACTATTACACCATTAAATATTAAAATCAGAATAAAAACAACAAATGCAGTAATGAAAGTGATAATGATTGAAAGGAATAAAAGTGCTTGGGCATCAGATTTATCTTTCGGTAATAAAATCGCCATTTCATATTTCCAAGACGCCACGACGGAAATTATACCGACGATAGCAACATAGAGTGCAAATACACCAAATTCCTCTGGAGAATAAAACCTCGTTAAAAATGGTGTCGCTGTTAGAAGTATTCCTTGAGATATTGCCGTACCTGAAACAAGGGTAATTACATTGAAAAGGAAACTGTTTTTATTTTTAAAGTACTGAATCAATTCATTCTTCTACTTGTTTAGCATTTGATAGTTTATCTGTATACCCTAATATTATCATTAAAAGTATCCAGGTGAATTTGGAGTAATAAGTGACTGTTACAAACTCCAATACCATAAGACAGACCATCGCTGTAATAAAAATATGAATCAATTTAATATTATGGTTGTTTTTAAAAAATTCTGATTTTTTATTAACCTGACTTAACTTTTTAAATATTGAATAATAAATGCTATAATAGACTATCGTACCAGCGGTCCCGATTGTCGATAACAATTCAATATAATTATTATGCGAGTACAATCTATTTGAAATAGGCCAATAATTTTTTATTACAACTCTAAAATTGTCTAATCCGATGCCAATTATAGGATGATCCAGCCACATTCTTATTCCGAAAGAAATTAATTTTTTCCTTTCATAGGCACTATAGTCGATCATCTTTGTAATATTATCACTAGTCGAACCCAAACTAATTTTCACAAATGTTATTAATGCCTGCACTCTATAATAATAATCACTCTGTCTGAAATAGTAAATAACAATGCCAATGATTACGATTGAGAATAGTAATATCAGTAGTGATCTAATAATTATTCTGCTTTTATTATTGGACCTTTTATATTCTGAAAAATAGTTTAGAATCAATAATACAATTGTACTCACAAGTATTATTAATATTCCTTGTCTAGATTGCGTTTTAACAATCCCTAAAACTAAAATCGCTATAAAAGCGATATTAAGGAGTTTGAAAATATATTTTTTCTCAATTATAATCAGATATATCGAGAACAAAATAGCAAATGCACCGAAAACGGCAATTTGATTGGGGTCGCCCGCAGTCCCTACGATGCGGTTTCGAGTAACAACTACAGCAGAATTGCCTTGTGTCAATAAACCATATAAAAAAGCTATAACTACCGATATGATAAATACATAAAAAATAGTTTTGATACTGATGGCACTTTGGTTAATAATAGAATATCCAACGATAAAAAAGATTAGTAATTGTATAATTGTAAATACCTTAACATAAACCAAATTAATATCGGTTGCAACAAATCCTGAAATTAAACCAATCACCAACCATCCAATTGCAAAGTATATTTCACGGCTTATTAATATTTTTCTCTTAGATTTAATAACGGATAAGACAAAGAAATACAAAAGTATAAGTCCGACCAACTTTGACACCAAATTACCACCGGGCGTCATTGATATTAAAATAACTGAAATAAGATATAATAAAAGCAGTGATTCACTTACTGAAAGAAGTTTGAAACTAGCTATTCGGATATTACCGAATTTTGCAATCATGATGTATTTTGAGAATTATTTTTGATTCACTGATTCTTTAATGATTGCATAGGTAACTGCAAATATTGATGATAATAAAAAAACCAGTATGACGATCGTTGCTCTCTTAGGTTTAGCTTTTAATTCAGGTCTAATTGCTTTATCCAGTACTTGCAATGTGGGAATATTTTTTGCTTCCTCAAATTTCTGTTGCTCGTACATTGGTCCTAAATATTCAATCAACCTAGTATAATATTCTATTTGCCTTTGCATTTTTATTAATTTAAGCTGCAAGTTAGGTACTTCAGAAAAATTTGGCATTAACGATCCTACACTGTTTTGACTGGTGAATTCTTTATATTTACTCTTCAAACTTTGTAATTCAAATTTCAACAAATTCACCGTGGGATTATTAGTGCCAAACGATTT
>JAHJCW010000105.1 GCA_018812885.1 bacterium
CGATGAAATACCAATACATATTTACAGGAACTACAACAACTCCAATTGCGAAAGCAATAATTAGTAATGCAATGATGGCATTTAGTACTTTTTGTCCTTTAAAAACAATAGGTTGACCAGAGATAAATCCTTGCAGTTTACCGAAAGCAACAAAACTACCAGTAAATGTTAAAGTACCTACAAACACACTTAAGGCAATCGTCGAAAGTAAAAATGTTGTTAGCTCGCCATGACCACCTTTAGAATAAAATTCCGCCGCGGCTACCAATGCTGAGGCACCACCGCCAAAACCGTTGAATATCGCAACCATTTGCGGCATTCCGGTCATTTTTACTTTTATTGCAAATGTTGCGCCAATAATAGAACCGATTATCATTCCTATAACAATTAGTTTGTAATCGAGTACATCGAAACCAACAAGTGTAGCAACGATGGCTATTAGCATACCAACTGCTGCAATGGTATTTCCATTACGCGCCGTTTTAGGATGGCTTAGTTTTTTCAGTCCAATTATAAAGAGAACGGCTGCTAGTACGTAAAATAAATTTATATAATTCATTGCAATCCTCTATTTCCTCTTTTTGAACATTTTTAACATTCTGTCAGTTACCATAAATCCACCAACAACATTAATTGTGGCAAAAATAACTGCAGTAAGTCCTAACCATGTGCCAATCTCGCTGCCAACTTTAGTGGCGATAATTGCACCTACGATCGCAATACCTGAAATTGCATTTGATCCTGACATCAGTGGAGTATGCAGGGTTGGCGGTACTTTACTAATTACCTCATTTCCTACAAATATAGCCAGGATAAAAACAGTTAATATATTTATCATATCCATTTCTGTTTCCTATAATTTTTATCCGTCGTAGCTTAAGCAGAGACGGACTTTAAGGCTTCTTTAGTCATTTCATTAACAATTTCACCATTGTGGGTGAACATTGCACCGGAAATAATTTCATCTTCCATATCAAGATTTAATTTTCCTTCTGGACACATGTAGGTAACAAAACTTGTAATATTTTTTGCATATAATTGACTTGCATGAATCGGCATTGTACCGGGCAAGTTCAATCTGCCGTCTATTAGAACAGCATTGTGATTTACAATTTCACCGGCTTTGGTAAGTTCACAATTTCCGCCATTTTCCGCAGCTAGATCGATGATCACCGAACCCGGTTTCATTCCTTCAACCATATCTTTTGGAATTAGCAATGGAGCAGGACGACCCGGTATTAAGGCGGTTGTAATCACGATATCGGATTTAGCGATATGTTCTTTGATCAACGCTTGCTGTTTTTGTTTATATTCATCGGAAGTTTCTTTGGCGTATCCGCCTTCGCCGATACCCTCATCGGAATCGGATACAACTTCAACGAATTTGGCCCCTAAACTTTCCACTTGTTCTTTTACAACCGGACGCACGTCAAATGCTTCCACTTGGGCACCCAATCGCTTTGCGGTAGCAATGGCTTGTAAACCGGCAACACCTGCACCTAGAATTAATACTTTGGCAGGCGGAATTGTACCAGCGGCGGTCATGAGAAGGGGCATGTATTTACCAAGATGAGCAGCGCCAATTAGAACGGCTTTATACCCGGCAATATTACTTTGTGAGCTAAGGGCATCCATTTTTTGAGCTAAAGTAGTTCGTGGAATCAGATGCATGGAAAACCCGGTTATCTTCTTTTTAATAAGTTTTTCTACAACTTCTTTTTCTCTTGTAGATTGAATAAGTGAGACAAATGCCGAGCCATCTTTTAGCATTTCTGCTTCGTGCATTTTAAGGGTATCGTTATATATAGGATGGTTTACTTTTAATACCATATCCGCTTTAGCGTATAATGATTTGGCATCTTTTTCTATTGTTGCTCCGGCTTCTTTATAGCTATCATCAGAGAAGAAAGACTTTTCTCCGGCACCGGCTTCAATAATAACTTCCATACCTGTTTTAACGAGTTCCCTAACTGTTGCAGGAATTGCAGCTACCCTGTTTTCACCGGGTAAAATCTCTTTTGGTATCGCAACGATCATTAAGTACTCCTTGATTAAAATATTTTATGCTGTTTTACTGAATATTTAAACTAATTCAATTATTAAAATTACAAAACGATGGGGGTAAAATTCATTATCTAATTAGGTTAATTTGATTGTAATTATAAAGACCAATAAATCGCTTGAGATTTAAGCAATCTTGAAATAATTATAAGTAATAATTCTTTAAAATTACTTCATAAAATGCCCCGCATTTGCGAGGCATTTTATTATATCTGTCATACTCGCGAAGGCGAGTATCCATTTATTACTAATCTAGATTCCCGATTAAATCGGGAATAACATATTAATCAATCATCTCAATTTCAGCAGTTTTAAGCGCTTCACTAATTAAGGCATCGCTATCAAGAAGCGCTTCGTTTTGCTGAACATCGATAAGTCGCGCCTTAGTCGCAGGATGTTTTGGAACATACAGCGTACAGCAGTCTTCGTGGGGGAGAATCGAAATTTCGTAAGTACCAATTTCTATGGCTTTTGCGATTATTTCTACTTTATCAAAACCTATCAATGGCCGCATTATTGGTAAGCCAACTGATTCTTCAACAACGGTTATATTTTCTATAGTTTGCGAAGCTACTTGTCCAAGTGCCTCACCGGTGTAAATCGCCTTAGCGTTCTCGATTTCAGCAACTTTTTCAGCTATTTTCAGCATATAGCGACGGTATAGAACCATGCGCAATTTTTCATTACAATCTACCATGATCTGTTGCTGAATCGGAGCAAACTTCATTAAGTATAATTTAGAACTTGGTTGATATTTTTTTAGTATTTCAACTGTATCACGTACTTTCTCCACCGATGCTTCTGAAACCAAAGGAATGGAATGAAAATGAACATATATTACGCGCATGCCACGTTTCATGGCATAGTATGCTGCCACCGGAGAGTCAATCCCTCCAGAGAGCATAACAGTCGCTGTTCCGCTTACCCCGACCGGAAGTCCTTTTACAGCTTGAATTTTTTCTATAAAAAGAAAAGTTCCTTCATCTAAAACATCAATAAAGCAGATTGCTTCAGGATAATTAAGATTCACTGTTTTGTTTAATTTTTCCAGAATTTCAGCACCGACTTCTTCATTTATTTCCTGTGATGTGTACGGGAACTTGTTATCAATTCTACGGGCAGTGACTCTAAACGATTCAAATTCTAATCTTTGCATTAATTCAATACTGTCAGATTTGATTATACCTAAATCAGGCAAAGATTTGAATGCAAACGCAAAATATGCTAAACCGAACACATTTTTTAAAGTTTCTTTTATAATACTTACTGATTTTTGTCCAATTTCTGTCAATTCGATCAGAAATCGACCTCGCAATCTTAAAATTGATACATAAGAATCAGGAGAATTGACATCAAGGATTTGCTTAATATTATCTTTTAGCCTTTTCTCAAAATAACTGCGGTTTTTGCCTTTCAAACCGATTTCTGAATAATGGCAAATAATATGAGTCGGAAGATTGTTAAGCATAATGATTATTAAAAAATACTCAAATTGTAACACGCACTACAATTATAAACAGTAGTCCAGTTAGCGGTTATGACAATTTATTAGTTTTGAATCAGAAAGGGGAATTATAAAAGTTGTCATTACACTAATGAGGGAGATATAATATAAATTCCCTCAGATGTATTGCAAGAATATTTAATTGGTAGAGACGTAAGATCTTACGTCTCTACGTAGAACACGTCTTCCGAATTACTTAATTAAAGTAATCTTTTTCCACTCTTGACGACTATCACTTACTGCGGTGATGTAATAAACGCCTGAGCTTACTTTTTCATTATTAGCATTTACACCATTCCATAAATACTCATAGCTACCGTCCGACAAATATCCTGAATATATGGTATTAATTTTC
This sequence comes from bacterium, assembly GCA_018812885.1. Lineage (GTDB taxonomy): Bacteria > Fidelibacterota > Marinisomatia > Marinisomatales > JAHJCW01 > JAHJCW01. The sequence continues at coordinate 3,921 of JAHJCW010000105.1, forward strand.
CTTCCAAGCATATCATACACGTTTATATCAATATTTTGAGGAGTAATAACTTTCAATTTAATTGTTATTGAACTATTGAAAGGATTCGGGAATTGACTCACAATTGTAAAATCAGTATAATTAGTTTGAGTACCGTCGGTAAACGATAAGTTATAGCTATAGTCTGACCCTTCATCATCAGCAACTACGACGGCGTAAATCCATTCGGTATTTGAACCAGGGTCGATATTTAAGACGTTACCTGATTGTACTTCATAATTCCCGGTGAATGATTTTGCGATTGTATGCAGTGTTAAATCCGGTTTATTTATTGATATTTTGACCGGGTCATTTGTATTAATCTTGACATATTGAGATCCATATTTCTGTAAGTTGTAGCTTTGAATTGTATCCCGTACTCCATTTATAAAATCTATTGAATCATAAATACCTAATTGTATTGAGAGAGTATCATTATATGATTCTTTCCTATAATTATGGTATCCAATCGCCTCTTCATAGGAATATTGTCCGGCACTATTATCTGACGATAAAATACAGTTAGCAATTGCCATATTATTAAGTGCTTTCTTGAAAGAATGATTAACACTTTTTAGAGCTAAATCAACTGCTTGTATGCTGTATTGTATTCTGTATTTGTCAATACTACTGTCAAATATTCGGCTTTGCTCCCAAGTATTTTTAATAATCTCAGATCCACCTAAATGTTCATCAATATATTTGAAAAAAATATAAGAACCGTATTCCTGCCAATAATTACTAAATGAAAGCGATATGTGAGGCTTTTCAAACCACTTTACCATATATTGATAACAATCATTTACATCATCGTAATGTTCTTCTTCCATCCATACGGCAGTAGCTTCCATTAACCATCGTGCTTCATCTCCGTCATACCCCAGCTGAATTGCATGGAAAAATTCGTGCGCGGCAGTAACCTGAATATTCTCTAATTCCGTATTAGGAAATCCATCATAATTGTTCCTTAAGGTTATAAAGCTGAGATATACATTGTTTTCATTTTCTGAAGAATTTGGGTTATCACCGATCTTTGTTCCATAATCAGTCCATCCATAAGCATTTGTGCTTATTACATAGATGTCATAAATGTCATTTGAGCCACCTTCAATACCATCACTAGGTGGTGGAGTATAACCACGTTCATTGATATCATGATAATATACTTGTTCAAATACTTCTGCAATTGTTTCTATGTAGTCTGGTGCTGTATTTCCGTATGAAATTGTCGGATCAACCGCATTATTACCAGTTAATGTATAATGAATTCGGAAATTCTCGGAATCGTAATTGAGCTCAAGATAGGTAGGTCTTGGCGAAAGGACTGTTTCTCCTGAAAAATCAAATCCTAATGATTTAAGTTTGATTTTAGTATCTTCGGGCAGAAGGTGTCCATTTCGAGCGATATCCGCCATGTAGGGAGTTAAATGTCTTACAGAGGAGACGCCCTCAAATACATTAATTACAACATTGGCAGATTGAGTTACGATTGACTTATTATCTGAAAATATAAAACTGCTTAAGATAATAAGAGTAAATAGTACTTTTAACTTTTGCAATATATACGACTACAAATAATTATTCTTTATTCGGCTTATGAAAATATTTATCGTAAATAAAAGTACCAGCTATAATTGCTAATCCCGTAGGAATTTCCCAAATAATATTTTCTGATTTACTAGATTCAAGAGCCGCTCCGGCGATAGTTAGTGATGCACCGGCTAAATATAATGAAGCACGGATTCTTTTATACTGATCAGGTATAAGAATACCAGTATCAGTTTCGATTTGTTCTCCTTCTGTAGTAACAGATTCAGCAGAACCCATATTTGCTCGTTCTTGCTTCAGTACGGTAGCCATATCATGGATCGGGAAGCGCAAAGATAGTAATATTTCGGGTGGTGATTTTGATTGATAAAACTCAAAATTTTCAATTACTTCATTTATTTTAAAAGCAATTTGAGCCGATTCATCAGCGTTATTAACTTGAATCTTAGAAACCGGATATTTTATTTCTGTGCTTGCAATACGACCTGAATCAGCAATTGCATTAAGTACAGTGATGTAGAACCAACCATCATCAGCGCTCCATCCTGTAATGTGCTTTTGGTCTACCGGAGACGTTGTAAATAATTTTACAAATGCTCCATTTTTTTTATTATCAATGTTTACATGTGTGATAATAGACTTTGTTTGTGCATTAATGGAAACAATGCTGAGCAAGATACATATAATAGCAATATTGATTTGTTTATTTAAAATTTTCATAATCTAATTACAGTTTAGTTAGCAAAATGTTTCAGTTGATGTCAGATTTTAGGGGATTTTAATAAAATCGACAATTAGAAAGATTGATTTTACTAATTATTTTCAACACAACTTGAAAATACAAAAAGATAATTCATAATTAATATTTGTTTGTAAAGGATGTATTTTCATATAATTTATGGTTAATACAATGAAGAAAAATAGATTACTAACCATTTTATTGTTATTCGTAATTGGTTTACAAGCCCAAAATTCATTTGCTTTAAGAGGTGTATTTGGTTTAGCCACTATTGATGATAAAGTTTGGGGTCAGTTTGCCCTCCGTCCCACAGTTGATTTTTGGAAAATAAAACTTGGATTGGATATTGTCCTGTATTTTGACCAAAATGGTAAAGTACATCAGGATGAGTGGGATTTTTCTAATGGTCCTGCAATAAAAAATACACTCTTAGACAAAATCTATTTTATTCAATACGGTACCCGATATGAACCGCTATACTTCAGGGCGGGAGCTCTCAATCGTACAACATTGGGTTATGGCATATTGGTCAATCGATATTCAAATACCTTTAATTATCCTCAGCAAAGGAAGATCGGATTAGACGCTAAGATCCAAACTAAATCATTATCAATGCAGGGATTTGTCAATAATTTTAAAGAGAACGCCAGTGTTGTGGGAGGTCGAGTTTCAAGTGTCGTACCAACCGGATTGCATCTTGGAATCAGCGCTGTAACTGATCGAAATCAATATCGAGGATTACAAGACCGTGATTATGACGGGAGACCCGATATAGTTGATAATTTTCCATACGATGATAGATATTGGCTTGATTCTGATGATGATGGATTAGCCGATGGTGATCCTAGGGAGTTTGATCGTGATGGCGATGGTTTTCCTGATATCGATAATTTGGAAGTGATACATAGTTTTTGGGATAGTTTAGGTGCAGCGGTTGGGCAGGATTTTTCCAATGAACCGTTCTACGATACTATACCCGACAATAATATCAGGTTGAAAAATCAACCGCTTAATGTTCTTGATAATCCTAAACCAATTAGTGCAGTAGCCATTGACCTATCAATTCCAATCATCCAAAGTAAGCTGACAAACTTAGCAGTTTATAGCCAAATCGCAAAAATGTCGGGTACTACCCCTGATCCTGAAACAGGGGAGAATGTTGAGTTGCAATATGGCTTTGCACCGATTGGCGTATTTAATCATATTAGTATTTTCAGCTGGCAAGTTGAATATCGGATGATTCCGAAAGGAAAATTCGATTTTGAATATTGGGATTATGCTTATGAACATAATCGTGCATCTTTAACCTCGACAGAAATTGGAGGCATTACATCAATCAAGGTAAAACCGAAATCGGATTTTTTAGGTGAAATTGGAACTATGCGTGGTTTATATGGGCGAGTTGACGTTGATATAAACGAATATTTTATGATAGGTGCAACTTATCAACATATGCTGGGAGATAAATGGGACAGAACTTTAGCATCATATAGGAAGCAGACACTCGAAAGTTTCTCAGCTTCTGCTGATTTAACACAATCTTTAGGCAGTATTCAATCGGCTTCCGCATTTTATCAGCAAAGGAATGTTCCAAACTTTTTCAAGTTTGAACCAACAGAAAATACGGTCATGGGATTCTCGGTTGGAGTTAAAATAGGGTGGGGAATGATAATGAACTATTCCTATAAACGATATTATTTAGACAAAAATGGCGATGGTGATGTCTTGGATACTAATGAGTCAATCAATATGTCATTTTTAGAAACGAGTTTTGGATTTTAATGTTTTGATAAAAAGTGAAATAGCCACGAATAGCACTAATTTTTAAAAGAATAAAATATTTACATTTAATAATTAAGAGCCCCGAAGAATTCTGGGGCTCTTAATTATTGCGATAAAAAAATACACCGTCATGTTCAATTCTAATTAGCATAGTTAAAAAAGCAGTTTTAAGAACTTTCATTATTTTTTCTTAATATTGCGATCGCTTTGATGTAATAAAACTTAATTATAGGTACTTATGGCAATTAAATTATATTCAAGAAATGATTTTGATTTTTGGACAACCATTTACACTCATTGGGGTGATATGGATGGTTTAAGGCATATTAATCATGCTAAATATCTAACTTATATGGAAACTGCTCGGCTTGACCTTTATGGTCAAATTGGTCATGATTTAGCAAGTTGGGATCAAGTGGAAAGTTCAATATTAGCTTCAATGGAAGTAAATTATATTGGTCAAGCAGTCCATCCATCTATTTTTGAAATAGGTCAGCGCATCGCAAGAATCGGTACGAAAAGTTATGATGTTTTAACAGCTGTCTTCAGAAAAGGAGAGGATAAACCGGTACTTCAGGCAAATTTTATATTGGTATCAATAAATTATAATACGGGTAAAACAATACCCGTACCGGATGAATTTAAGAAATACTTAAATCCGCTTTAAATATTATTCATTGTAATTCCCGCCCTGTTGAATCGGGGGGAATTACAATATTTATTTAGTTATAGAGTTTAAGTGGCGGGTAATTAAAGCTTTGCGGCGACCGGCAGTTTTTTTATGAATTAAATTTTTAGCAGCCATTTTATCAATAAAACTGACTGTTTCTTTGTAAAAACCTTCTGCTTGTTTTTGGTCTTTAGTTGCTAACACTTTTTTAATTAGTGTACGCATTTTTGACCTATTATCCGAATTTATCACATTACGAGCTTGGTCCTGCCGTTCGCGTTTAATTTGTTGTGCGTGTCTATCCATTAAATATTATTTTTCCTTTAAATATTGGGCGGGAAATTATCTTTAAATATATTATAAATCAAGATAGTGCTTTAATAAATTATTCTCATTCTTTTAATTTAAATTGTTCCGGTCGTGCTTTTACTATTTCCCGCAACCACGATTCAGGATACCCTACACCTTGTGGTTTTCCATTTTCGTCTTTTACATAGCCGTCATTATATTTTGTGATCAGGTATTCACCCAATTCAACCCACCTATCAACAACATTTTCGGCATGACCATTACAATAATTTGTTAAACAATATTCCATTAATTGCGGATCTATTTTATATAACTCTAACGCAGCTTTTTCTATTGCAGGTTGCGATATTATGGCAATATTTTCTAATTCACTCTGAACTGCCTGAATATCTTTAATCATATAGGAATATTTCAGATTTGCAAAATTTGACACAAAATTAAATACCCACCAAGCTGAATCCCATGAGAACTTTTGTAAATCACCTGTCTCAAATGCTTCAGGAATATCTGTGACACTACAATAAAAAGGTACAAAACAGGTTGTATAGGCATCATCAATTCCGTACCAATAGACACCACCTATAGGATTCGGTAACCAAGAACGCGATTGAGAAATGAATGAAAAGGCAGTTTGTTGAGTAGCAACAGGACGTTCCCAAGAATATTTAACGCTGTCAATTTCCCAAGTTAAAGGCCTCCACCGATAAGGACTGCCAAAATCGCCTGCGTCGATACCTTTAGTCATGTCAAATTCAGTACCCTCATAATGATCCCTCGTGAGTAACATTACATCTTGAACAGATAACTTCTTATCTGGTTTAATCCATAGGGGATATGGTTCCGAACCTTCAACGGCACGATGATAGTCTGATGATAATTTTAACGATGGCGCACAGCGATTAAATACACTCCATACCCGCGTTTCACATACCCGAAGCTCCAATGGATCGATAGCACCATAAACTTCGTTAAAACGAAAAGATTCACCTGAGTTTGGATCATAATATCCCTTTTCGATAGCAAAGGATTTCACGTTTTTTGAATACATACAATTTTTCTTATCCTTAAACGGTATTTCACCTATTCGAGATAAATTTGCATGACAAGAAACATATCCATCGGGTACACGCAATGCAACCCATATTGCTCCTTTTCCACCCGATCCGGGTCCAATCATCTCAAGAATCCAAGCTTCTTTCGTATCAGATATAGAAAATGCCTCCATGGTACTGCTGTAACCATATTCCTCAACTAAATCAACAATTACTTGAACACCTTCTTTAGCTGTTTTAGCTCGCTGTAGTATCAGTTGCATTAACATACCGTAATGCAGTAATCCATCAGGATTTTGCAGTTCTTTACGACCACTAGTTGTTGTTTCACCAATTGCAACTTGATGTTCATTTATCAAACCCACAACAGCATATGTGTGCGGAACTTGTTTTATTTTCACCGTACCACCTTTCCAATCATCTAATTCAATATATTCATTTTCTTCATGGTCTGCGGCAGGAATGTATTTTAAATACGGTAGAAATTCAGCATCGCAGGCATATGTAATCATAACAGAACCATCTTGAGAAGCACCTTTTGTTACTAAAATACTAGTACAATTATCAGGTCGTTGTTGTGAAAATGAAATTAAAGATGAACTAAAGAAAACAATAATCATTGCAATTTTACGCATCGTAAAACTCCTATTATTTTAATTAAGTTATAGGTTTGAGACAAAAAAGTTAATTAATACTAAAATTGAAATAAATAAAAACTATGTTTTTAATTCATTTTGCATAAATTTAACACTATAAGACAATATAATTTCAAAAAAGAGAGGCAGAAAATGACAAAGTTGAATAAAATAATAGTAATGGTTTTTGTAGTAACTCTATCCATGGGAATTGCCTTTGGACAAGATGATGTTCCAACCAATTGGAGTTTTGGTGGAGTACCGGCAATTGCATATAATTCAGATACCGGCTTTTTGTATGGAGCAATTTTGAATATTTTTAATTATGGAGATGGAAGTAAGTATCCCGAATATATGCATTCTACATATTTGGAATGGTCGCGTACAACAAAAGGAAGTGGTAAAAATATAATTCAATTTGACTCTAAATATTTATTACCGTGGGACTTGCGAATAACTGCAGATCTCTCTTATTTGACAGAAGCAGCCTTGCCATTTTATGGATTCAATGGGTATGAATCCGAATATTTATCAAAATATGAAGATGATGAGGACGTTGCTTATAAATCTCGAGTTTATTATCAACATGAGCGAGATATTCTAAAATTTACTGCCGATTTCCAAAAACAAATTTTAAAAAATTACAATTTAAGAGGTTTGCTAGGTTTTGGATATCATGATACAAAAATTGCAACGGTTGATATAGAAAGTTTGAACGATGGTAAGGACGATGCTGATAAACTACCTGAAGTAGATTTATTATATGATACATACTTGAAATATGGAGCAATCTTAGAAAATGAAGCTGAAGGTGGATTAACCAATTCAATTAAATTAGGGTTGGTCTTCGATACGCGCGATAACGAACCAAATCCGATGTCGGGGATGTGGACAGAAGCAATAATAACAACAGTGCCAAATAGTTTTGGAAACGATTTCTCTTATTCCCAATTTAGTGCAACACATCGTCAATATTTTACATTAATTGATAAGAATCTATCATTTGCCTATCGTTTAGCATATCAAGGGGTAATCGATGGACAAATTCCGTTCTTTATGCTGCCATTCTATCAAGGTTCTTATAAAACTGAAGAAGGTTACGGTGGTGCAAAAACTCTGCGAGGAGTTCTTAAAAACCGGATTGTTGGTAATAGTGTTGGTTTTGCAAATTTTGAAATGCGTTGGAAGTTTTTGAGGACAAAATTGGCAGGTCAAAATCTATATCTCGCTCTCAATGGATTTGTTGATGCTGGACAAGTATTAGAACGATATGATAATCCGGGTTATGAAGATTATTATGACAGTGTAATTAACGCCTTTGGAGATGCAAAAGAGGATGCTTTACACTTATCCTATGGTGGTGGCTTTAGAATTGCACTTAATGAAAACTTTATTATTGCGATTGATTACGGTATGGCAGGTGATGAACAAGATGGAAATAGTGGACTTTATATAGGACTTGGATATTTGTATTAATTTATAAATCTTCACAATGCTTTAATAGTAAAAAGGGCTCCAATAGAGCCCTTTTTATTTCCATTGTCATTCCCGCGAAAGCGGGAATCTATTGTTTTAATTTGGATTCCGCATCACGTGCGGAATGATATTACTTCGTAAACACCTGCTTGTACTTAGCGCTTTCTTCCACCAAATCACGCGAGATGTAATCATTCCTATATTCATTATCTACATAAGACTGAGTCTGATCACAGTAATGTTTACTTGCCGGAATTCCTGATATTCCGGTTGGAATTATTGATATTGATTTATCCCAATCCGATGTATCATAAATATGTCTATGTGACGCTCCATAATTAACGGTGAATGGATTATTCCTGTCATATCTATATGGTGATACAGTATGACTGCCTCCACCAACCGGATACGGTCCACGATTCAAATTAAATACTTTGTCTAATAATTTTACTCCACCCATAGGATGTTCAAGTAATAGACCGTGTACTTTTCCCCATTGCCAATCTTCTATGTCCGTCCCAAATCTATTTGATAATTCAGCGATTGCATCTTTGAAACTCTGACTAATAACATCTTCCAAATTTTCAATTACCTCTGTACTGATATCATCACACCACTCAGAATTACCATCCAACCACATTTTATCAATTGCTAAATAGGGAGTATATTCCACTTTAGTATAATCGGCGAAGAGGTCTTCACCTAATTCATCTAGAAATATATTTCGGATTAATTCTAAATAAAATTGATCGAATATTGTTGTTGCTATACTTTCTTTTGTCAATATACCATCCCATTCGGCAAGTAAGTTTGTAGATTGTTTTTCAATATCATTTAGATTATCGATGTTATCTACTACATAGTTTACTCTATCAATCATTTTTTCAACTAGTTTAGATTTATGATCACCTTGCATTCTTTTATAGTCATCTATTGATAACAATGCTTTTTCTGTTAGCATTTCGCGGATTCTATCAATACGATATTGCGGGGCATACCAATGTGATATATGATAAGGATAGTCATCTCCAGCCGAGCGGTTATTAGCTGATGAAACAAAACCACTTTTTGGATTATAACTATGCGGTAATTTTTCAAAAGGGACTAACCCTAACCAATCGTATTTATCAGTTTCACCCGGTACAATTTCTAAACCATTCCAACCGTCTCTAATCGGGACACCGGCAGCACAATAAATACCGATATTACCATCAACATCAGCATAAGCAATATTTTGACTAACTGCTATAAAAGTTTTTAAAGCATTCTTGTAATCTTCCCAATTGCGAGCCCGATTCATTAAATACAAACTACGCATTTCATCACTAGGCTCATTTCCTACCCAACGCATTGAAATTGGTTTATCCTCATCCATTTTTTTATTTTTTGTAACTATTGGTCCACGATGCGTAAATCGATTTACTCTTTCTACGGTTTCACCACCTTTTATTTTTATTATTTCTTTTCTCACATCCAACGGTTTCCATTCACCATTGAACCAATATTCATCAGGATTATCAGGGTTGATCTTTTCATAATAAAAGTCCATGTCATCGACCATTACATTGGTCATTCCCCAGGCAATGTATTCATTGTGGCCTGCTACTATAAGAGGTTGTCCGGGTACTGCAACTCCGGTTACATTAAACTTTCCCTCCACAACTTGATGCATTGTGTACCATATACCGGGTGCACTTAATCCAAGATGCATATCGTTGGCAAATAATGGTTTACCCGATGTGCTTTTTGCTCCGGAAACTACCCAATTATTGCTGCCGTTAAATATCTCAAGTCCTAAACCCTCTAATTTATCCATGGCAGCTAAATAAGGAGAATCCGTACTTAAAACACTTTCGTTCTCACCAATCTCAGTATAAACAACAGATTTTTGGAGATCGAGATCCGGAACTAATTTGGCAAATTTATCATCACCAACTTTTTCACGAATTCTTTGAAAAACGGTCTCAATATGCCATGGCATTGTCAAATCCCAAGCCATATAGCCAATTAGATTGATAGAATGTTCAGGTAACCATTTATCCGGTTTGTATCCCAAAATAGAAAATTCAGGTGGTAAGTTTTTTTGATGCGTATCAATATATTGATTAACACCATCGCAAAATGCATTTAATGTATTTATTATTTCATCATCAGCATTTTCAAGAATAGATTTTGATTTTTCCGGTATTCTTAGCATCCGTAACATCTGATCAGCATCGATCATATCTTCGCCGAATATCTCCGATAATTGACCGGTAGTCGCTCTGCGGATTAAGTCAAACTGCCAAAGTCTATCTTGCGCCATGCAATAGCCGGTAGCTCGGTATAGGTCTTCTTCATTTTTTGCATAGATATGCGGAACGGCAAATTCATCGCGATAAACGGTAACTTCTTCTTTAAGATTATCGAGTTGAATTTTAGCGTTATAATCTGGTATACCTTTGGTTGCGATTCCACGTATTAAAAATAGTACAATGACAACTATAACTAAAATAATTATGGATATTGTTACAAGGATTTTCTTTAACATAATATTTTACATCCCTCTTTAGTTTAAAAATGAGTTATTGGTTTAGCAAAAACATACGTAGATATATTGTAATAAAACAAATTCTTGTAATTTTATTTTGTAGTTTTTTTTCTTAATAATTTAAAACTATATTTTGCTAACTAAACCGGAGGAAATACTATGAATCCATGGGATCTTGATGTAAATCTGCGATTTGTTGTACTAGATTTTTTATATTTAAGTGCTTTTTTAATGATTGGGACGATGCTCCGTCGCTATGTAAAATTTTTCCAGACGTATTTAATTCCAAATAATTTAATAGCCGGATTTCTTGCTCTAATAATCGGCTCGCAAGGATTTGGATTAATTGATTTACAGTCAGATAGACTAATCTTATATGTATATCATTTTTTAGCGTTGACATTTATTGCACTAGGATTGAGACAGTCAAAAACCAATTGGACCAAAGGACCGGTTAGTAAAAGCATCGCTGCCCTTACATCTTATCTCATACAAGGTTCAATCGGATTAATTATAGTACTAATACTCGTTTATACAATTAAACCTGATCTTTTTCTTGGGATTGGTCTGTTATTACCGCTTGGATTCGGGATGGGTCCTGGTCTTGCTGCAACGATGGGAAACAGCTGGGATAATGAATTAGTTAAGTTAGGGTATGAAGCAGTTGGTGCCGGTCAAATTGGCCTAACATTTGCAACAATTGGCTACTTATACGCATTTTTTGGCGGTTTGGCGTTAATACAGTGGGGAATTCGCAACGGTAAAAGCAAACTTATAACAAATCTTGATAGCATCACCGATGATATGCGTAAAGGCGTGTATAAAGACGGAAAACCTCCTGTCGCCGGGAAACTAACTTTAACAACAGAAGCTATTGAACCATTAGCATTCCAATTATCTTTAATCGGTTTAGTTTATTTATTAACTTGGTTTGTTGTTAAATGGCTAACTACAATGATGGGAAATAGTCCTCAATTAGCGGGATTTGTAGGAACAATTTGGTCATTTCATTTTGTTATTGGTCTCTTAATTGCATTGGCAGTTCGGAAAATAATGGATATGTCAGGACGTTCATACGTGATCGATAAAGGCTTAATGAATCGTAGTATGGGAGTATTTGTAGATTTCTTAGTAATTGGCGCGGTTGCCGCTATTAGTTTCAAAATAGTTATGGATAATTGGGAAGCAATTGTAATCATGAGCGTTCTCGGAGGTCCTGCGACAGGCTTTATGCTATATTGGACATCAAAGCGTGCTTTTGATGATTATCACTTTGAACGATTTATTGAACTTTGGGGTGAAATGACAGGTACGATAAATTCCGCATTAGTACTGCTTCGTGTAACGGATCCTGAGTTTGAGACACCGGTTGCAGAGGATGCAGTATATGGTAGTGGTATCTCCTTATTTTTAGGAATTCCAATGTTAATAGCACTTAATATTCCAATTGTAATGTATAAAAATGCAATAGAAGGCTATTGGGTAACACTTGGAATACTAATAGGTTATTGGATTCTCTTATGGATTGTTTGGCGTGCAATCGGCTTTATTAAGTTCGGAAAACCTAAAGTATATTAAAATATATTATAGCCAAGTTTATAGAAATAATATAGTAACTAAGTAGTTAGTTGTACGCGGGATCAATCTACTCTGAAGCTACGATTGACAAGCCGGATTTGTTGAAACAATTATTATTTTACATAATTGCCTGCATCTTATAGTGTAACGTATAGATGTACCCGGGACTGGACTTGAACCAGCACCTCCCAAGGGAGACTAGACCCTGAATCTAGCGCGTCTACCAATTCCGCCACCCGGGCAAACAAAATAACCGCGAAAATTACATTTTTATTCCTTCGATGAGCAAGGAATAACCCCTTGAATTGAGAATAACTTAACTCGTACTTTTCACGTCGAGTATTTGCCATGAATGAAAAGATAATAGCGACAAACCGAAAAGCTTACCATGAATTTTTCATCTTAGATAAATTCGAAGCAGGGATAGAATTATTAGGAAGTGAAGTAAAAAGTTTGCGCGAGGGTAGTGGAAATCTTAAAGAAGGTTACGTTGTAATTCGAGATGGAAATGCTGTTTTGATTGGGGTGCACATCAGTCCTTATTCGCATACAGGATTTCAAGGACATGACCCATTACGGGATAGGCAGTTACTATTAAATAAAAAGGAAATTATTAAACTTGTAAAAAAAGTATCTGAAAAAGGATTAACACTTATACCTTTACGATTGTATTTTAAGAATGGTTGGGTTAAAGTTGAAATTGGTCTTGCCAAGGGTAAGCATCATTATGATAAAAAGGATTCAATCAAAAAACGTGATATTAAACGAGAAACCGACAGAGAAGTGAGAAAACACTAATGAAATTTATATCAGTAAAAGAACAGTTAAATATTATTAAACGAGGTACAGAAGAAATATTACCGGAAAATGAGTTAATTAATAAACTTGAAA
>JAHJCW010000106.1 GCA_018812885.1 bacterium
AATTATAATTTATTATTTAATCTCTAAATTGTTATTTTACATCAATATATTCGTAATTCCAAACTCATAAATATTAAGTGATACCGCAGATTTGTTCTGTTACCTTAACTACACGTGACATTTCTTTCACATCATGGACACGCACGATACGCGAACCATGCATTATCGCAGCTGTAACTGCTGCAGCTGTCCCTTCAATCCTTTCACCCGGTGGTAAATTTAAAGTATGCCCAATAAATGATTTACGCGATGGTCCAACTAACACTGGGAATCCCAAATCCACGATACTGCTTAGCTCGCGTATTATGGTAAAATTATGATCGACCGTTTTACCAAAACCAATACCCGGATCAAGTATAATATTATTTTTCAATATTCCATTGGATGTCATTAAATCAACTCTTTCCTTGAAAAATAATATTATTTCTTCTACTAGATTGTTATATATTGGATAATTTTGCATATTTTGAGGATTCCCTAACATATGCATTACAATTACCGGTACTTGCAACTCACTTGCTAAACGAACCATATCGTTATCAAATCGCAATCCGCTGATATCATTAATAATATTGGCACCGGTCTTAATTGCTTTGTCTGCAACACTAGATTTATAGGTATCAATTGAGATAACAATATTTGAGTTTTTTCTGATTCCATTAATAACTGGTATTACTCTATTTAATTCCTCTTCAATATCAACCTGTTTTGCACCCGGCCTGGTTGACTCTCCGCCAATATCTATTAAATCGGCTCCTTCATCTTCCATCTTTAAAGCATAATCAATTGCCTTTTGAGTATTATTATATTGTCCACCATCACTAAACGAATCTGGGGTAACATTCAGAATACCCATGATCAAGGATTTTCTGTTATCATCGCCTAGCCAAGTTTTAAAACTGTCTATATTCATAATATATCATAGAACTCCAACAATTTAAATTTTAGTTAATTGCGGAAGTTGGAGTTTTAGCTCTAGGCTCTCTTTTTGGGATTGGTTTTTTGGTTACTGTCCTTGATTGTTGATTTTTTATATCCGTGATCGGTTTTGTTTTACTCACAGGTTGTTGCCCATTATTTCTGCGGCGAATCACCTTTTTCCCTGATAAAATCCGTTTTATATCATCATCATCAATCGTTTCGTGTTTTATTAATTCTTCAGCAATCAAATGCAATATTTTTTCATGTCCATCGAGTACCTCATGTGCTTTTTTCTGTGCGATCCGAATTATCTTAACCACTTCTTCATCGATCATTCTCGCGGTTGCTTCGCTATAATCGCGATGTGATTGAATCTCTCTGCCAAGGAATATTTCTTCGTTTTGCTTTCCAAAAGTCATAGGACCAAGCAAATCGCTCATTCCCCATTCACAAACCATCTTTTTAGCGATTACTGTTGCTTGTTCAATATCGTTGCCTGCACCTGTCGTTAATTCTTTGAAAATTTTTTGTTCAGCAGCTCTACCACCTAGCAAGATTGCTAACCGTCCTTCAATATACTTCTTGGCATATCCATGTTTTTCATCAAGCGGTAGTTGCATAGTAATGCCTAAGGCCTGTCCACGCGGAATTATTGTTACTTTATGCACCGGATCCGCTCCTTCAATTTTTGAAGCGACTAATGCGTGCCCCGCTTCATGATATGCTGTTAATTTCTTTTCCTCTTCAGATAGAATCACACTTTTTCGTTGTACTCCCATCATTACTTTGTCCCTCGCATCCTCTAAATCATCCATATCAACAGCTTTCTTTCTCTTGCGTGCTGCTAAAAGTGCGGCTTCGTTTACAATATTTGCTAAATCAGCACCAACTAAACCCGGTGTACCTTTAGCGAGTGATAGCAAATCAACTTTCCGTTTATTTAAAATAATATTTTTTGCATGAACCTGTAATATACCTAATCTTCCCCGATAATCAGGAACGTCAACAATAACTTGTCTATCAAATCTACCTGGGCGTAATAATGCTTTATCTAACACGTCCGGACGGTTTGTAGCTGCCATAACAATTACATTAACATTCTTTTCAAAGCCATCCAATTCAACTAACAAAGCATTCAGAGTTTGTTCACGTTCGTCGTGACCACCGCCTAAACCAGCACCACGTTGACGACCTACAGCATCTAATTCATCAATAAATATTATACACGGGGCTTGTTTTTTACCCTGTTCAAATAAATCCCGTACTCGAGATGCTCCAACTCCAACAAACATCTCAACAAAATCAGCTCCGCTTAAACTGAAAAATGGTACTCCTGCCTCACCTGCTACAGCACGGGCTAATAATGTTTTTCCTGTTCCCGGTGCACCTAATAATAAAACTCCTTTTGGAATCGTAGCTCCTAATCTTTGAATACGCTTTGGATGTTTTAAAAAGTCAATAATTTCATTCAATTCTTCTTTTGCTTCAACACAACCTGCAACATCAGCAAAGGTTACCTTAGGTAGATTAGTTGTTTGTGCTGTAGCACGACTTTTCCCAAAATTGAACACATTTTTCATACCACCGCCAGCCCCGCCTTGCATGCGACGCATAATAAATATCCAAAATCCGATGAGCACAATCCATGGTAACATATTTATTAAATAACTTGACCAGTTAGTAGTTTTTTCTTTAAAGTTATACTCTAAATTGTAATTGTCCCATTCTGCCATCGTTTCACGATCCATTAACGGTAATGAAACGAAAAATCGCTCTGCGTTATCAATAGTACCGTATTTTGTATCTACATTTTGAGGAATTTTAAACTCGCCATGGAATATATTCTCAATAATTGTACCTTTAGCTATTTGACCAGTTTGTAAATACTTTTGATATTGAAAATATTCAACTTCAATTTCTTTTTTATTTGAGTTAGTAAATATCCCCGAGATTATTATTGCTCCAACAATTATTAATAACCATATCAAGGATGTTTTGCCTGCCCGTTTCCATTGAAAGATAGATTTAGGATCTACAGGTTTTTTCCTGTGTATACTGGGTTTTTTATTCGGTTGTTTATTTAAATTTGTATTGGGTTTTTTAGTTGCCATAATTACTCTTCTAAACGATAAATTTCCGGTAAGTGACGCAATTTCTGATTATAATCCAATCCATATCCTACAACGAATTCCGGCGGAATCTCGAATCCGACATAATCAATTTTAAAATCCAAATTGGCAATATCCGGCTTTAATAATAATGTTACAATAGTGACCGACTTAGGTAATGCACCTTGCAAACGGTCACGCAAAAATTTGATAGTCAGTCCTGAGTCAATAATATCTTCAACCACAATTACATGTCTTCCTGTGATATTTGCTGAAATATCTTTAAGCAATTTTACTGTACCAACAGATTCCTTACCTGCATATGATGACATCTTGATAAAATCCATTTCACAATCAATTGTCATCTTACGCATAAGATCGGAAATAAAAATAAAACTGCCATTTAATACACCTATTAAAATGGGTACCTCATTTTCAAATTTTTTCGATATATCTTTTGCTATTTCTTTAATTCTGGATTGAATTTCTCCATCTGATATTAAAGTCGTCATTTTATAGCCATATTTGATCATATTCAAGCTATCCGTGTTTTCATTGAAAGTTCCAAATAATCCTTTGTATCTCTATTAATTTTAACGGTTTCACTTAACCTACGACCACATAGCCAAATTATTTCGTTATTAGCTATTAATACCAATTGATTTTCCTTATCAAATTGATTGACTTTCTCATCAGTTAAAAAATCACTTATCTTCTTTTTACCTTTCATACCTAACGGCTGAAACACATCTCCCTCTCGCCAAGGTCTAAGTATTAACTTTTTGTTTATAATTGATTCTCCATCAATAATTTCAACATTTTTACTATCCGTAATTGTATACTTTTTTACTTCCCTAATGTTAAATACAAGCTTACCACACGGCACCGCTGTATTTAATCGAGCAATTATTGGCTTGAGATTAACTTTTAATTTATGGCGAATTATCCAATCTTGCCTGTCTTTTAATATTTCAAAATCATCAAAATTATAGACTTTTCCAATTTTGGCAGATTTTAATATTTGTGTAATTTCATTCCATTGATATTTTCGCCAGGGATACTTTCCTAATATATGTTTAATCAGCAATACTTTTACTGTCTCTTGTAGTTTTTCAAAACTACTGACGTTAATTTTTTTAATTATATTATTGGATGATAGATCCTTTTCTTCAATTACAATTTTATTCTCGAGTTCTTCCACAAAATAATCAATTACAGATTGGTTTTCAGCTGCAGAATCACAAATTGATTGAATTGACTCACCCAAATTTGGATAAAGCATTTCCCATTTCGGAATTATTTGATGGCGAAAATAATTTCTTGGAATATCCAAATTACTATTAGTTTCATCTTCCACATATTTTATTTGTAAAACATTTACAACTTTTTCTATCTCAGATTTTGATATCGTAAGCAATGGACGAATTACCGTATTGTACTGCTTATGAATTCCTTTTAATCCTCCAATTCCTGATTTTTCACTAATTCGTTGTAAAATAGTTTCTATCTGATCATTACTATGATGGCCTGTGGCGATTTTATCAAAATTATATTCTTTTCTAATTAACTCAAGTTGTGCATAACGATTTTTCCTCGCCCATGCTTCAGTACTTTCACCTGATTTCTTATCATCACAATTCAGTTGTTTGACCATAACCGGAATCCCCAGCTTTTTTCCTTGCTCAATAACAAACCTTTCATCATTAATAGAATTAGGACGAATATTATGATTGACATGTCCAATTACAAGCTCAATACCCCATTTTTTCTGTAATTCAATTAACATGTATAGCAGTAACATAGAATCCATGCCACCGGATACGGAAACTACAATTTTATCATTTGGTCTTATCAGACCTGATTCGACTAAATGATTGATAATACGAGAATTTAATGCTCGGTCTTTAGACACAACTATATATAATTTATTGTATTGTTGAAACGACTTCTGCAACTTCTTGTGCAGTATTCATAATATAAAAATGTATACAAGGAACTTTTGCCTCGACTAGTTCTCTACATTGTTTAATAGCCCAATCTACACCTATTTGATAAATTTTTTCTGTAGAGAAACCTTCGATCTGTTCAGATAACTCTTGAGGAATATCAATATGAAAAGTCCTCGGAATTGTTTTTAAATGATTTTCACGTGTAATTATTTTCATACCCGGTATTATTGGAATTTTGATTCCAATATCTCTACACCGTTGAACAAACTCAAAATATTTTTTATTATCAAAACACATTTGTGTTACTATATAATCTGCTCCGGCATCCACCTTTTGTTTTAAATATTTTAAATCGCTTTCAATATTCGGAGCTTCTAAGTGTTTTTCGGGATATCCTGCCAC
>JAHJCW010000107.1 GCA_018812885.1 bacterium
GATTCCTATTTGGTAAAGGAACAACATGATAAGGCTATTAGTCAATTTAAAATTATTATAAATGATTACCCGGATGATCTACTTGCTGCAAATGCCTTCCTTGGTATTGGCGACGCCTACCTAATGAAAGGAAATATAAATAATGCAATTTCATATTTTGAAAAAATTGCAACGAACTATCCAAAAAGTGAGGTTGCTTCATTTTCTCTAGTTAAACTAGCTGACATCTATTCTTCACAAAATGAGCATAGCAAAGCAGAAACAACTTATCGGGAAGCAATTAGGAATTATCCAGATTCGCAGGAAAATGCTGCTGCTTATTTGGGAATCGGGAAAGCTCAAGAAAGATTGGGCAAGACAGATTCCGCAAAATCGAATTATCAATTTACTATTGATAACTTCTCCGAGACTATTGAGTCTGATGAAGCACATAATAAATTGGGTAGAATAATCGCGGCTGATGGTGATGTTCCTAACGCCATTAAACACTTCAAGTTGGTTATCGCACGTCGAACTGATGCAGTTGCGGCGGAAGCACAGTATCTTATTGGTTGGTCTCATTTGTCACAAAATAATTATTCTTTAGCACTTGAAGAATTATTAAAAGTCAGATATCTATATCCCCGATATGAATATTGGGTTTATTCTGCCACTCTGGACGCTGCTATTTGCCAGGAAAAACTCAATAAAAATGATGAAGCTATTAAGCTTTATAATATCGTGTTAGAAAATAATTCAGAGAATCAGTTTGCCAAAGAAGCAACAGCCGGACTTAGCAGGTTAACAAACTAATGATGAATATTAATTTTAATAAAAATCTTCCGCAGGTGCTCTTAAGCATACTACTTATTTTTATATTAATTAATTCAACCGGATTTGCTCAGAAGAAAAAACCATTAAGAACTACAACAGTTCCGCAGGACACAACCTTAACAGTACAAGAAAAACCCAAATCGTCGCAACCAACAGATCCAGGTTTACCTACTATTGAATTAAATGAGAAGACAATTGTCGGTGAAAGAATAATCACCAGCGTACCTGATACAAAAAAGACTACAGATAAAACTAACATACCAATTATCACCGAAAATCCTACCGGGGTAGGAAAAGGGAATCGTCTTGTGTCAGGAGCCGGCGGCATAAAGATGGATCAATCAATTTTCTACCCAACAACAAATATAAGCAACCAATTTTATTCATCTTATGGCAGATATAATGATATCAATACCGGATTAAAATTGAGACAACAATTTATCGATGATGAACTATTTGTTGATATGGATTACCGATGGAATAGTGGTCATATTAAAAATTCCGATTATCGTTATTCTAGAAATACTTTGACGAATATTCATCGTTTTACTAGGTACCTACAAAATAAAACTCAATTTACTTTAACAGACAATACATATAAATTTTATGGGGCTTTGGTAAATCCTCAAGAGAAACGTTCTCGTATGAATTTAGATATTTCGAGTACAACAGGAGTAACCGGTTGGGAATTAGCTAATATCAGATGGGATGCAGGAGTTCGCTATATGGATCCTGACGATTCACAACTTTTCAATTGGGGTTTATGGACTGATCTTAATTTAAGCAAAACAATTGGTACTTCATTTTTGACGGGTAATATAAAACTAATTTCTGACCGTATCGAAATTCCTTTAAATCCTAATCAATTGGATAGTTTGTACACTTGGGTAAATCGAAATACCGATCAAGTACCTATAAAATATTTAGAGAAAGTTCGTGATGACATCACTAATAACTCATTATTAAGCAATTCATTATTCGGGAACGTACGTTCAACTATCGAACATGTATTCGCTCGCAATTTAAAAGTGAAAGGTGGATTAAATATTTTCTACCATAAAAGTAGTAATGAACATGGCTTAATATTGGGAGGGGATGAGATCAGTAATTTACCGAATGAAGACGAGTTAACAACTATATATCCAATACTTGGTATGGACTTTAATTTAGGTCCCATGGGTAGTTTATTCGGTATTTTCGAACCAAAATTGGAGAATATATCTCTAGTACAGATATTAAATATTAATCCATACATAAATATGTCAGCCCCGCTCACTTATCGCGATTTAGTATCAGATCTTAAACTCGGATGGAAACGATCGGGAACTTATGATTTATCATTTGAAATATATTATAATTACAAAGATATCAATAATTATGGCATATTCATACCGCAAGATTGGAGCACTGAAGAAGATAATATTGGACATTGGGATATTGTCTACAACAATGATGTGGTAATTCATGAAATCCGCACACTGCTTAATTGGCGAATTAATGATTATATTTCCATTTGGTCAGCTACAGGATATAAAAATTATAGTATTACTAAAAGTAATCATGCTGATCAAATTCCCTATTTTCCAAAATT
Source organism: bacterium (assembly GCA_018812885.1). Classification (GTDB taxonomy): domain Bacteria; phylum Fidelibacterota; class Marinisomatia; order Marinisomatales; family JAHJCW01; genus JAHJCW01. Next base: position 2,405 of record JAHJCW010000107.1, read on the forward strand.
TGATTTTGATTTCGCAATTAGAGCATTGCCCGGTTCTGGTATTGAATTAATGTTAAACGGACAATTCATAAGTGAACAATTCACATCACAATTTAAAACATTAGATAATAATGATAATGTGATTGAACCATATTTCGTTGGTAATTTTTCAATTAGTAAAAAAATTGGAAAGCATATTGAAATCTACGGTCAAATGAATAATATCCTAGATACAGCTTATGAAACTTGGAAAGGATATAGTGCCCACCGCAGAAATGGTTGGGGTGGAATAAAAGTTTTTTGGTAAAATTTAAATAATATTACATTTTTTGGAGGAAGAATGAGTCTACTCAAAATAATTACACAAGGTGGATGGTTAATGATACCAATAGTATTATTTTCCATAATCACAGTTGTACTGATTGTAAATAAGTATATCGACTTAAGTCGATTTAAAACAAAGACTAGTCATATCATGTATGAACTGCGAGCACTAATCGCAAGCGGTAAAATGGATGACGCAATAAATCTTTGTAAAGGTTCCACGGGAGCTATTCCATTAGTTCTAAAAGAGGGTTTATTGCATTCTCATCTTGACAAAGACGGAATGGAATCATATATGGAAGCTGTCGGTACAGAACAAATCTATATTATGGAAAAAAATATGAGCACACTAGCAACCATAGCCGGTGTTGCTCCATTAACAGGATTCCTTGGTACTGTTACCGGTATGATAAGCGCATTTATGGAAATTGAAAGGTTGGGTGGAAACGTGAATGCAAATGTACTCGCCGGCGGGATTTGGGAAGCCCTAATGACCACCGCATCAGGTTTGGCTGTAGGTATCGTTGCATATTTATTTTATAATTACTTTACAGCAAAAATTCATCATATGGCTTTTGAAATTGAATCAAATTCGAAAGAATTAGTCGACACAATTTTGGAAACAAAACGAACTAATAATCCTCAAGAAAGATTACGTTATGAAAATTAGAGCAGAAAATAAAGTATTAGATACATTCTCGTTTTCATCATTAACAGATATTGTATTGCTCCTACTAATTTTCTTTTTATTATCATCTTCATTTATCATTCAACCGGGAATAAAGGTAAAATTACCGGTTTCCGATATTGCTGAATCGACAAATGAAAAAAGTATCACTATCACGCTTACTCAAAAAGGTTTGATCTATTTAAATCAAAATCAAGTTTCATTTTCCGATTTA
>JAHJCW010000108.1 GCA_018812885.1 bacterium
CGTACTGTAGGTGCTGGTGTTGTAACCAAAATCACTAAATAGTTTTTTCTCTCCCTCGATGTCACATCGGGGGACTATAAAGATTATTTGGACCAATGCCCCGCTAAGCGGGATAAGTCTCATAACAACAATTTACTATGGCAGACAGTAAGAAAAAAGTCGCTGTACAGCGTATACGTATTACTTTAAAAGCTTTTGATCACACTATTATAGATAAAGCTGTGCGGATGATTATCGAAACAGCAGAACGTACTGGTGCGATTATCGCTGGTCCCATCCCTCTGCCAACTAAAATTAAGAAATTCACTATTAACAAATCTACTTTTATCGCAAAAGACTCTCGTGAGCAATTTGAGATGCGTATTCATAAAAGGTTGATTGATTTAAGGGAGACTACAGCAAATACAATTGAATCACTTACAAATTTATCTCTTCCAGCTGGTGTGGATATTGAAATTAAAATGTTATAAAAACTAGTGCCTCGTGCCTAGTTCCTAGTTTTTACCATCAGATAGCTTCTTTAGGGGCTGTTTTTTGTTATGTAAATATGAATAACAATATATTTCCTATTAGCACTGCATCCCAAATCTTGCTTCTAAACAGCCATTGAGGCTTAGAGGTGTATTCAGGATTCTCTGAAAATATAAAGCTTGTAGCGAGTAGCAATAGGAATGGGCCAATGATCTTATATATACTCAGTCCGCTTTGCCAAAGCATATAAGAAGAGGCTATTACTAATAAATACGCTATGGCTCTGAATATGTAATTGTTTCTAATCGTATAAAACTTGAGAACTGGTTTGTGTTCTACAGCTTTTTTGCCAAGCATTTTAATATCACTCCTTCTTTTATGTGTAAGAAAGATCGTAATTATTCCAAATAAAAGCCCGAAATAGGGTAGGGCGTCCAAACTTGGCAATGCAGCAAAGCCGGCTGACATTCGAAGTATAAAATTTCCACTAACCATTAATATATCCAGTAATGGTATATTTTTTAGCCCAAAAGAATATAAATTTGTGAAAACAAAATAAATTCCAACTATTAGTCCGTAAAATGTTCCGAGTGTTAGGCTTATAGCTGTTACTATAGCGGCTAAAATAATACAAACAATGATTGCACCTCTTCCGCTTACTTTACCCGAAGCCAGAGGACGTTCTTTTTTAATTGGGTGCAGACGGTCCTTTCCTCTATCCATCCAGTCGTTCACTATATAAGTAATTGCGGATATACAACAGAAGCCAAAAAAGGCGATAAACAATTCAGTTACAGAGTATGTTATCTGATTAGCTGCAAAAACTAATGGCAAAAAGACTATAAAATTCTTATACCATTGATCTAATCGAACTAATTTTGCGAAGATTCTAAGTTTACTCATAATTATGGTGTTACTATGCTAATGGCTTTGGGCAGTACATCGATTTGCATTGTTTTACCCTTAAATACATCTCCATCAATTTGGAAATGCCGTTTCTTTTTGGATTTAATCGAAATGTTTTTACCCTGAAAAACTTTTAATTGTTTATTGAAGTTAAACCTATCTCTAATTGGACGAGGGTTAAAAACGTAAATATTTAACAGGCCATCGTCTGGAATTATTTGTTTTTTTATGAAAGGTTTGGTAATTCTTAGATGTCCAAGAGGCAAGATGTTGAATATCATTATACTTTTCGCGCTTACAGTATGCCTTACTCCATCAATGGTTAATTTGTATGGTTTGCTTCTGTAAATAAGAATAGTTTTTATGACCGTCCACACATAAGCAAGGGCACCCATCTTCCTTTTCAAGCTCCTTGGTGTTCTTTCCATAATCAATGTATCGTAACCACATCCCGTCGCAATCATCCCATATTGTCTTCTATTGATATGCATTGCGTCGAGAATTTTTGCTTTGTTCTTTAGTCCAATTTCTAAAGCCGATCTAATACTAAGTGGTATTGAAAGAGAAATAGCCAAAATGTTTGCACTGCCTTGAGGTAGTATTACAAGTGGTGTTTTGATTTTATTATGAATCATAAAAGAAGATACTTCCGCAACAGTGCCATCACCTCCGGAAACTATAATTCTGTCATACTTTTTACCAATAAACTGCTCTAGTGGCTGTTTTTCAGCCTTTTTTGTTACAAACCATTCGTATTCATAACCCTCCTTTTTTAGGATGTTTTTAATAATCTTTTCCATATCCCCCCACTTTTTTGCCCCTGCAACGGGATTGAATATAACTAATGCTTTTTTCACAACTTTTTAGGTTAGTGTTATTTTTTACTATCTAGTGCTTGAAAATTTGAAAATCATGTTTACTTTTGTTAGGCTAATGCAAATCCTTAATTTGATGAGGATGTTAAACTTGTTCCGCTTAGTGGGATCAAGTTTTCAGATTTTCAAGTTTTTCAAAAATTGCATAAGCCCAATCATCTATTAGGTAGAGGAATTTTATGTATAAGCGATCATTTTCTGACGTAATGCGTTTGGTTTTAATAAATTCTGCTTTTATATTTTTGGCAAACAATCCATCGGTTAAAAATTTATCACCAATAACCAGTCTCTTTTTAAATGGCGAGTGATCAATTAGATCCAATATCTTTTTACTAGGTTTTCTTATGTCCGTATCCAAGTATTCAACGTTTGCCAAAGAGGCTACCTTTTTATTCCTTTCGTGATTTCGGCTATTCGAACAAAGATAAATTTGATTGCTTTCTTTTAACTCACTTATTTTGTCTAAAGTCTTTTTATCCAATTGATGTTCGTCATCATTAATTAACGTGCCATCTATGTCTAAGATGATTAGATAGTCGACAATGTCTTTTGTGTTTAATTGGTTGAATGCTTGCATAGTGTTTATTTTGGTATCGATAAGTATTTTAGCACTATTTTGCGCTATTTTATATTTTTTGTTCGTACGTGTGGGGCCCCTTACTCAAGGGGGGTCAGTTTATTAGGGGAAAAGAAAGAAATAATTAAAGAAAGAAAGCCATTTTTGCTTTTTTAGACAAAATGTCCACTTTTTTCTTGACTTTGTTTTAACCATGGGTAAAATATACGAGCTAAATGCATTTTTATGTTAACCGTGGGGTCGAGCTCTGAGCTTGTCGAAGAGCAAAAACCTCCTTAACCAATTAAAATATTATGCCTGGAATTATTGGCAAAAAATTAGGAATGAGTCAGGTGATTCAAGACGATGGTTGTGTGATCCCGGTAACATTTGTCCGCTGCCAGCCGAATACGGTGGTGCAGGTCAAATCAGAAGATACCGATGGATATCCGGCGATAGTCCTGGGTTTCGATGCGTACAAAAATCCTTCCAAAAACAAAATATTTAAGGTTGTGAAGGAATTCCGTGTTGATAACCCTAGTGATTACAAAAAAGGTCAG
>JAHJCW010000109.1 GCA_018812885.1 bacterium
ATGAGGTGAAAAAATGAAAAAAATACAAAATTCAATAGTTTTATTTGTTGCCATTGGAGCAATATTGGTTCTGCAGGGATGTTACACACAGATGGAATCAACAAAAAAAATTAGGGTTACAAGCAGACCTGTATATGAAACAAGAACTTATACTTATACGCAACCAGTGGAAAATGATTCGTTGGTATATTATCAGGACGAGGATGGAAACATATACTATGAAGATGTATATGGGAATATAAATTATGTCGAAGATGATTCAAGTTTTTCCACAGCTTATCAAAAAGGTTTTACTCTTGAAACTCCTGTCACACAAGTTAAGGAATATCATCACTATTATTACGATGATTCGTTCTATTATAATATGCGCGATCCATATTATGACAATTTCAGCTGGAATGTGAGTTTCTCGTGGGGTAATCGCTATTATAGTCCATATCGTTATTACAATTACTCACCATATAATTATGTAAATTGGTATTGGGATTACCCCTATTATGATCCGTATTGGGGTTACAGTCCATGGTATTCATATAATTCTGGTTATTATTGGGGACATCAGTATAATAACTATTGGGGCGGAAATTGGTATGGAGATAACTACTGGTATAATAATAAATATCAATATAACCGCGATAAACGCGATTGGGATCGTCGTGGAAGCGATAATAGAGACAGAAACACTTACGTTCCACGGAATAATACCAATGGTTATCCTGAAGGACTGTCTAATCCTGTAAGTGTTACAAAACCGAGTACTACTAATGAACGGACTGTTATTAAAAGATCTAACGGTAATTCTGAACAACAAGCTCCTAAAAAATCGTCAAGCACAGTAATAAAAAGAACTCAATCACAATCAAACGATGGAAATAATAATAACACTGATAAAAATACAAAATCAAAGACTAGAGTACGTTCTACTGACAAGAAAGAAACGAGCAGTAATTTGAACCGTATTCCAAGCGGAAGTACAAACAGTACAAGAATTAGGACGCAGACTTTAATTAGACTAAATAATACTCAGTCGCCGATAACAACTACAGTTAAAAGATCAACTAGTCGTACACAAGTTGCGGTTGACCGTAGTCCTGCAAGACAGAATACACAAAGTGCGAATGTAATAAAGAATGTTGTTAGAAAGACTGCTCCCATAGTGAAATCAACTATAAATAGACTAACAGATTCCAAAACTTATACAGCAAAAACGTCTGTCAAAAGAACTACTCAGTCTAAAAGCTCTGTAAAAAGTAATAAAGATAATAGCCCAAAAAGTAGTTCATCAACACAATCCAGTAGCGGTTCATCCTATAGCTCAACGAGCAGTAGCAAGTCTTCATCATCTGCTACTAGTTCAAGATCGTCGAGCGGAAATACTGGCAGCAGATCAAGGAAAAATTAGAAGTGAGGAACATAATGAAAAAATTAATTATGAAGATGAATATAGGATTATTGCTAACAATTGGGTTAGTAAGCGGACAAAGTGCCCACGATGCAATACACATTACGGAAAATGAAGAGGGATTCGGTGTTCGCGCTTTAGCGATGGGTGGAGCTTACACAGCTTTGGCAAATGATTACTCGGGAATTTATTGGAATCCGGCTGGTTTAGCTTCCATAGATAAAACTGGTATTCACGCTGAATTATCACATTTGCAATTTTCCAACGATGCATTATATATGGGGAATTTGACCTCCAATAATCAAGGATTTACAAAACTTAAATCAATAGGTTTTGTGATGCCGCTACCTACTGCACAAGGAAGTTTTGTAATAGCCGGTGGTTATAATAAAGTATTAGACTACGATGATCACTTATATTTTGAAGGGTTTGGAGATATGTCTAATGACATCGGTTTTGATATAGAAGATGAAAATGGTGATATTTATTTTTATCCATTTGATCAGGGTGTTTATAGACAAGAAGAAGTACGTAGCGAAGGCGGTTTACGTCAGTGGAGTATTGGTGGAGCTATTGCACTTTCTTCTAATTTCACAATTGGGTTAACAACATCGTTGGTTCATGGCAAGGAAGAATACAATTTAGGTTTTTCACAATTTGATGATAATGATCTGTATAATGTATATCCCGGTGACTTTGATGAGTACACAGTTAATCAGTATTTACAATCAGATTATTATGCTCTGAATCTCAAACTTGGTGGTATGGTTGACCTTAATAATATGATAAAGGTGGGAGGAGTTATTACATTACCGTCCAAGTATTATGTTGAGGAAACTCATTCTTTTAGTGATGACTTAGTCTTTGATGACGGTACTAATGATCCAACTTCGGATACCGGTAATTGGGATTACAATGTTAAAACACCATTTATCTTTGACGCAGGAATAGCATTTACAAATAATCTGATTACTTTATCTGCCTCAGGGCGTTACCGGGATTGGTCACAGACACGCTTTGAAGTCTCAGGGTTTGATACAAATAGCCAAGATTATAGCGATCTAATGAGTGAAAATAATTCTTTAGCTCGTGATTATGATCAAGTGCTTGAATACAGATTAGGTGGCGAAATATTACTACCGGGATTGAACACAAAATTGCGGGCGGGCTACACACTGATTCCATCGCCTTTGCGTGATTTAAATGATGATCGTATAACTTATAGTGCCGGTGTGAGTTTTAAAGTAGATAATAATGTCAGTCTCGATTTTTCATACTTAAAACGCGATTGGACACGCGATAGTTGGGACATATATACTCCCGCCGGAGTCAAAGAGAATATTGAAACGCACAAAGTGTTAGTAGGTTTGACGTATAACCTCTGATAATCACCGTTCTCAGAGGACACGATAGAGAAGGAGAGTATAAATTACTCTCCTTTTTTATTGTAAACATTAGTATTATACAGCTGTGTTAGTATAAATTTATCTTCAATTATAAAGGAGAATTTCTAATGAATATTGTCCGTCGTCTTTTTTTAATTGTATTTATTATCCTTTCTTTTATTTCTTGTAAAAAAACAATAACAAGTTCAGAACCATCAGTAGTAACATTTCCGGATGCTAATTTTGAAGCATTAATTCGAGAAGTTTTAGAGAAACCGACAGGAGATATATTTGACACTGATTTACAAACAATAACCGAATTAATTGGGAATGATAAAAATATAATTGATATAGCCGGAATTGAATATTGTATAAACTTAACATTCCTGGATTTATCTAAAAATCAAATAACAGATATTACTTCACTTGTTGAAAATAGCGGATTCGATACCGGGGACTTTATAGATTTACAGAGCAACCCTCTGAGTGATACATCAAAAGGAACTCATATTCCACAATTAACAGCCAGGGGAGTTATTGTTTATTACGATAAGCCTGAAGAAATTGTCACCTTTCCGGATGCTCATTTTGAGCAATTAATTCGAGAGACACTACAAAAACCTACCGGTGCTATTATCAATATAGATCTAGCTAAAATTACAACATTATTTGGTGGAACAAGGGGAATAACAGATATAACTGGAATAGAATATTGCATTAATCTCTATTATTGCAGTCTTGGTGATAATAATATAACTGATATTAGCAGTCTAACCGGGTTGGCTTATTTGGAAATTCTCTATATTCATGATAATAACATCACTGATTTTAGTGTCTTATCAACGCTACCAAGACTGAAGAGACTTATATTCGTCGGTAATCCTATTGATGATTTTAGTTTCTTATCTGATTTGATAAATCTGGAATTTATTAATATCCAAAATCTCGGACTTACCAATCTGGACATCATTGCCGATTTAATTAATTTAAAAGAACTTTGGTTTCGATATAATCAGATTACTGATATTAACGCATTGGTTAATTTAACACAATTAACAGAAATTTGTGGTGAGCGGAATCAAATCAGCGATATTAGTCCACTTTCTAACTTAATAACCCTGGAAGATTTATGGCTTTTTGAAAATCAAATAAGCGATTTAAGCCCTTTAGTGAATTTAGTAAATTTAGAAAGTCTTCGCTTTCAGGATAATCTGATTAACGATATTAGCCCGATTTCCAATTTAACCAATCTTAACACTTTACTTTTATATAATAATCAAATTAGTAACATTACTGCAATATCGGGACTAACAAACTTAGTCTGGTTGAAGTTGGGAAATAACCAAATTAGTGATATAAGCCCGATGCTGAATTTGCTGAATTTGAATAGTGTAGATTTACAGGATAATAATATTACTGATATCAAGACACTGGTCGATAATGCTGGAATAAATAGTGGTGATGAAATATGGCTGAGCGGTAATCCACTAAGTGAAACTTCCATAAATACTTATATTTCTGCTCTTGAAGCAAGGGGGGTTACAGTACATCAGTAAATAAAATAAGTACCCCGGACAGGATCCATCTTCACGTTGTTACGATGGACGAGTTTTTAATATTCATATTTTAGAGATAAATGGCTTGCACCTCGTCAATCTACGTCCCGACAAATCGGAACTATGCTTGATATAATATAGATTGGCTTGCCACTCGTAACGAAGAGTAGAGCGGTACCCCGGACAGGATTCGAACCTGTGGCCCACAGCTTAGAAGGCTGTTGCTCTATCCAGCTGAGCTACCGGGGCATAAGTAATAATCTTTTCTCAAATAACTATCCGGTAGCGAAGCTGCCTGTCCCGATAGTCTGAAAGACGTATCGGGAAGCTACCTGGGCAATTTATAGACGGAAGTTAGCTTAAAATATAAAGATAATTAAATAGAATATCGGTTGTGATTGATATTTCAAGCTGAGAAATTAATAAAATGCTTTCGTCGGTGTTCCGACGAGAAATATCTTGCTATTTTTCGTAGATTGTAGTACACTTATCCTTGAGAGAACCACATTCGACTAATATTATAATAACAAATAGGAGAAAAATTATGGCTGAAAAAGTAAAAAGATGCGGCGTAAAAAAAGAATCGGGCTACCTTTATTATTTAGATAAACAAGGTGATGTATCACGTTCAAAAATGGCTCGTGCCGGAAAAGGCGGGGGCAATGCACAAAAAATAGCGAATGTCAATGTAAAACGGGAAAGTGGTTTCTTATACTTTATTGATAAAGATGGTGATGTAGCACGTGCAAAAATGGCTCGTGGTCGTAAATAATTAAAATCTTTGTATAGAAAAAAGCCTTCTTTTGAAGGCTTTTTTTATGTTAATTAATCATTATTTAGGTATACTAAATTCGCTCCAGCAATATGACTATTTCTTCGATTATTAGATTTTCTATTATATCACCATTATTCTTTGTTGTCGCATTTGGGCAAGAGCCAATTGTTAAAAACATCGAGTATATTGGTCAAAATAAAACGAAACCGTATATTATTAAGAGAGAAATACAACATCCTATTAATGCTCCATTGGATTCTTCACTAGCTGAAGCTGATAGGCAGCGTCTTGAAAATTTGGGAATATTCAGTTTGGTAACATTACAAGTATTCAATCGTAATCAAAATGAAATTGTATTACGTTATACAGTAATTGAATCGTGGAGGTTCTTCCCGATGGTAACTCCCGTATATGATGAGAACTGGGGCTGGTCAGTTGGAGCAATGTTAATGATCAATAATTTTCGAGGTAGGACTGAATCTTTTACAATTCAGGGTCAATATGGCGGACAAAACACACTTGGTGTAGAATTTGTAAATCCATGGATTGCAGGTGATCATATTTCATTACAATTTGGCATTGGAAATGATATTTACAGTCATCCTTTTTTGCCATATGATATTAATAGCAATCATTTTCAATTTGGATTAGGTAGATATTTCAAAAATGATATTAGAACGAAAATCGGATTAAAAATAATTGACAGAAATTATTCTAATGAGTTGGATAACAAGAGCTATTTCGATATTATTCCATTTCTAAACATAACGCAAGATACGAGGGATTTAAATGTCAACCCAAGTGAGGGAATCCTCAGTTCAAATAACATCTTTTATAGATTAGATATTAGAGGTGATAAAAATAATCAATTGGTATGGAATCAATCTACAAGTTATTTTAAGGAATTAATTGGTGGTAGCAGGAATATGGTTGTTGGTGTTAACCTTGCCAGTATATTATCATTCAGTAAAAATCTTGATGTTTGGTACGATTACCTAGGAGGAGCATATACTATTAGGGGATGGAATGTACCAAATCCTAAATTATTTATTAGCGGTGATCAATCTTATAGATTTGGTATGAATTGGATGACAGCTTCGGCGGAGATACGGCAAACAATTATTCCAAAATTTGCAACAAAGTATGGTAATGAATTCGGAATGTCAATTGTAGCTTTTACCGATATCGGAGTAATTAATAACAGTATATCTGAGCTATTGCGGGAAACACCTTTATTGGGAATCGGAATTGGGATACGCTTTCCATGGCCTGTTATAAAATCATTAAGATTAGATTATGGTTGGTCATTCCATAATGGAAAATATATGGAGCAATCACTGCATCTAGCTTTTGGCGAGAAATTTTAGTCTATTACTTTTTTCTAAATATCATCGCTTTTTCAAAGCGATTTTCCGTACCGTCTCTTAAACGTATGATATTACTACGATGCGTGAAAATTGCAAACCATGGTACTAACAAAGCGAATATTAGTAAAGATAATGAACTTTGCTGAATTCCAAAAATAGGTAGGATCAGTAATATTATCGGTAAAGCAACTGTTGCAAAAATTGAACTCAAAGACACATATCCTGTTAATATAAGTGTGATTATAAATACTAAGAGACATAGCGGGAGTGCGATAGGGAATAGCGCGATTAGCATTCCGGCTAAAGTACCGATACCTTTTCCACCGCGGAAACCGGCGAATATCGTATAAGTATGCCCTAATACTGCTGCAAAGCCACATAATATTTGAGTTACTCCAATATCAGTAATAGGTTGCCCTTTAAAAAGTATTGTGGCATAAATTGCAGTTGGCAGCCATCCTTTGAAAATATCAATCAACACAACAATCAAAGCTGGTTTCCATCCTAACACTCTAAATACATTAGTGCCGCCTGCATTACCGCTGCCATGTTCTCGAATATCTATTCCTTTTACCAATTTACCTAAAATAATACTCGTTGGAAATGATCCTGTAATAAAGCTCAATACTAACAATAACAGTAACTGTAGGTATGATTCAATCATTTATTTAATTATCCTGTATTTGAACTGCAATACCCATAGCATTAGTACCGGCATGAGTTCCCAGTCCCGGGCCAATTTGAGAAAAGAATACATTTTCTTTACCAACTTTATTTATAAAATGTTTTTCGAAATTACGAGCACGCTGTTCACAATTGCCATGTGCAATACCAATTCGATATTGTGAATTAGGTGGTATTTTTTTCTCTACATATTTAATAAAACGATCATATAGATTTTTTCTGCCAAATATTTCCCCATCAGTAATTATTGTACCATCTGTACCTATAGAAAGAATAGGTGAAACATGTAATAAATCGGCAATTCTCTTTTTAGATTTCGAAACACGTCCACCGCGTACAGCATATTCAAGGGTATTCAACAAAATATAAATTTTTGTATTTTTTATCGCATTATTTATATCATTAATAATTTCATCACTAGATTTATTTGCTTCAATTGCTTCTGCTGCACGAATTGCTATTAATCCGGTTCCAATAGAAACATTATTTGAATCAATCACTGTAGTTGGAAAATTAGTTAGTGCTTTTGATGCTGTTATAGCATATTGCATAGTTCCACTGGTTTTAGCTGGTAAATGAATTGAAATAGCGGATTCATAATGCGTCGCTAAAAATTGATATTGTCGTCTAAAATCACCTGGGGTAGGTTGGCTTGTTTTAGGATGAACCGGATTATTCTGTAACTCATTCCAAAATTCCTCACTAGAAAGCGTGACCTTATCGATATAATGTTTATCTCCAAAGTTTAACCGTACTGGAACAACATGTATATTTTTCTCTTCTAAGATGCTTTCGGGAAGATCGGCAGTCGAATCAACAACGATCGCAGTGCGTTTATGTTGCCGATGTGCATCTTTTTGTTGTTGAAGCATATCATCGGCTTTGTCTTTAAATACTTTACCAAAACTTCGACATATTTCAAATACTGTTTTTGGTTTATCAGTATGAATATGTACTTTTGCTTTATGTTTTGACCCCGCGATGATTAACGAATCTCCAAGCGCCATCAGTTGATCTTTTAGCTTAATTCTATTAATATTCTCTTCACTAATAACGCACTCAGTACAATACCGATACTTTTCGTTAAATTCAATTTCCTTAATTTTGGGTTTTAGTATCCGAGGAATCTTTATCTTCCGTATTTTCCCTTCACGTATAAATTCTTGAATTCCATTTAATAAATCCACAAATCCTTGTCCACCTGCATCCACAACTCCAGCTTTTGCCAACACTTTTAATTTTTTCGGTGTATCTTTTACAGATTTTTCAGCAGTTTTTAAAGCGTGCTCGAGAATCTCTACAAAATCAGAATATTTATTACTTAATCTTTGTAGTGTGTCTGACCAATCGCTTATGACTGTTAAAATAGTTCCTTCTACTGGATTAAGTAAAGCTTGATATGCATATTGCTTACCAATTTTTACAGCATCAGCAAATTGTTGTGTTGTTACTTTTGCGTAATTGCTTAATCCTTCAGATAGACCTACAAGAAATTGCGCAAGAATTGAGCCTGCGTTACCTCTAGCGCCATCTAATGCAGAATCAGCAATAAGATCACTCATATCAGCAATATTGGAATGAACGTTTTGTTGAATATCGTTTTTAATTTCGGATAGTGTATATGCCATATTTGTTCCGGTGTCTGCATCGGGAACCGGAAAAACATTTATTTTATTCAGATAGTCTTCTCTCTCAAGTACCCTCTGTAATCCCGCAGATAATACACGGTATAGTCTAATTCCATCTAAGTATTTAATACTCATAATCGCAATTTAAATATACATTTCGTTTTTATGGAAGTTGATTATTCTCAGGTGATATCATCCCACCGGATATTAAAATTTTTAATCCTTCTTCTATGCTTAGCCCTGAGGGTTTCACATCTTTTTCTTTTATAAATAATACAAATCCCGTGGTTGGATTGGGTGTTGATGGTAGAAAAATGTGGACGTATTGTTCGCCGCTTCCACTCTTAGAATATGCTGTTATAAAAGCTAAAGTCCATAATCCTTTGCGTGGATATTCGATATAAACAACTTGTTTGAAATTCCCTTTTCCGGGCATGGTTAAAGTTTGCATAATTTGACGGGATGAAGTATATATTGTATTGATTAAAGGAACTCTTTCCATAATCCTTTCAAAAAAAGAAAATAACCGTTTTCCAATCACATTGCTAACAACTATTCCGATAATAAATATAACAACTAAAGCAGCGAGAAATTCCAATAAATCTGCCAAAACTTCATTATTACTAAAAAATGTAATAGTTCTTAAATAGGGAATATCAGGGGCTATGCCGACTACGAATCGTAATAACAAGTATGTAATGTAAATCGGTAATAATGTAAGTAATCCGGTAAGAAATTTATTTCTTACCAACCGAACTGGAGTTTTTTTTATGGTTCTCTTAGCCATACTAATTTGAATTTAAATGTTCTCTTTCAAATTCGAGCAGGTATTTTTTCAGCTTTAATCCGCCTGCATAACCTCCAAGTTTACCATTTTTTGTAATGATTCTATGACATGGAATAATAATTGGGAACGGGTTGCGAGCATTGGCAGTACCAACTGCTCGAGCAGCTTTTGGATTATTAAGTTTTTGTGCGATTTCG